>CAYSKY010000020.1:11287-17147 GCA_964431425.1 uncultured Burkholderiales bacterium | reverse complement strand
CACCCGTGCCGCCGACCGGCGTTGTGGCGGAGGTGTCGCGCGCCAGATCACTGGCCAGGCGCCGTGCGATCAGGGGCACACCTTGCTTGACCCCTTCCAGCGTGCGCTCGGGATTTGCCAGCAAGTCCTGGTGACCCGGAAAACGATACTCGGCCCCGGATGGAATCACCACGGCTTCGAGTCGCGGCAGATTGTAGGCAAAGCCGAAGAAGACATCCTCGCGATAGAGCAACGTCTGGCCCTTTCTGGTCACGAGGCGCGCTGTGACACCAATACTCGGTACGTAGTCCGAGGTGGGGCTATTGGCCACATACAGCGGATCCCGGGTGGCGAGGTCCAGCCAGGCGTCAGTTTCCAGCACCTCCATGTTGGTGATCTCTGCGAGTGCCGTCGTGTAGTTCTTGATGGTTGCAAATCCATCGCGATTCACCACTGCGCGCTTGACGGTATAGCCGGCTTGTATAAGTTCGCTCTCCAATGCAGAAGTCAATGCTTCGGAGAGGCGCCATCCGAGCGGCCTCATCACGTAGTCCAGTGAGCTGGATTTGGAGCTCATTTCGGCCGCATAGATGGATGCCCCGATGAGTCCAAAACCAAGCGCGGGGTGATTGACCACCTGGACGCCGAAACCCTCACTCGGTTTGGGTTCCAGGATCGTGATGGAACGGATACCGGTATGCGCTCCCCGGTTGAACGCTTGCTTTTCGACTGCCGCGCAACCTGACAACAATAGTGCGCCGGCCAGCAACATTGCATGGCTGATTCTCATTTTTTCTGGCTCCCTGGGCTCTGTTTTGTTAACAACTGCTTGGGACTTTACCAGAGATGCCCGGGCTCCTGACGCATGCAATCACAGCAGGCCGGAACGAAGCGTTGCGGCCTGCAGAACACATACGCTAGCCCAGCGTGGCCATGTCACCGCAAATCAGCTTCGCGCCGCGCGCTGAGATGTAGCGCAGGCCGGAACTCATGGTAATCACGCCGCGGTCCACGGCGGTGGCGGCATCCACGGCCGCTTCGATCTGCAGGATGTGCGAGGTGAACAGGTACAGCTCCAGGCTGCGCTTGGCGTCGTATGACACCACGCGCTTGCCCTCCTTGTTTCGCGAATCGGCGGTGAAGTTGTTGTCGACGATGTTGACCAGTTCGCACACGTAGGGGGTGGCCATGATGTTGCTTTCTTGTTGGGCTGCGGCCCAAGTGGAGCCGTGGGCGAGCCTAGCACGTCCGGCGCAAGCGCTCTGTGCGCGGGAACGCGTGATCGTGGGGAATTGCCGGTAGACTGGCCGCGCAACAGTCCGACGCCATAACCGGCTTCACAGCGGTTTCCGCACGATCAAAAGACCCAACGGCAGGAATTCCATGAACTGGCAGACGGTTTACGAATGCGTGCAGCAGATCGCCGGCATGAAGGGCGATGTGCCGCACGCGATGGTGCGGTTGCGGCAGGAAGTGGTGGCATCGACCGAACTCTCGGATTCGGACCGGGCGGATCTGCATGCGACACTGGATCGGCTGCAGTCTGCCAACGTTTACGGCCGTATTTCACTGGTCGGCCGGCTCAAGGAATTGCTGTCGAAGCACGCCGGGTTCAAGGACAAGTTTGCCGAGTTCGGGATGAAGCGCGGTCCGTGAACCGATCTGCACCAAGGCCTTGGTGTCGGCGATAATTCCGGATTCCACAGCCAGACTTCTGCCATGCACACTTGCCGTTTCGTTGGCGGCCCGAAAGGCCGCGGTTGAATCCGGATCAGGCACACGCGCCGCCGGGCACCGCGTCGGCGGACAGGCCATCCCACTGGCAGAGAACCCAAAAGGGGCTGTGGCTTGTTGCCGGATTTCTCTCGCTCGCGGCGGGCATTGTCGGCATCTTCCTGCCGCTGTTGCCGACCACACCGTTTGTGTTGCTCGCGGCCTTTTGCTTTGCGCGCGGGTCCGCTCGCTGGGAGGCATGGCTGCTGGCGCACCCGCGCTTTGGTCCCCTGGTGGTCAATTGGCGCATGCGCCGCGCGGTCCCGCTGAAAGCCAAGTGGCTGGCCACCGTGATGATGACCATTGGCTGCATCTGGGGTGGGTTTGCCATGCCGGGTTCGATCATGCTGCTGCCGGCGGCCATCTGCCTGCCGGTGGCACTTTGGCTATGGAGCCTGCCTTCGCAATGAAGCGCGCGCCGGCCTGATGCCGGGCCGCTTCGGCATTCACACTACAATTAATCCTGACGACTCCCGCTTTTTTACATGCCAATTTACGAACTCGCGGCGCTTGGTGCAGCGACCTGCTGGGCCCTGACCTCACTGATATCGGCGGGTCCGGCGGGGTACCTCGGTGCGCCTGCATTCAATCGGTTGAGGCAAGCGTTTGTCGCGTTGCTGCTGGCGGGCTATGTGGTCGTATCCGGCACCTGGCAGCAGTTCAACGCCGGCAATCTCGCGGCCATCATCCTCTCCGGCCTGGTGGGGATTTTTGCGGGCGACACACTGCTGTTTGCCTCGCTCAATCGCGTCGGGCCGCGCCGCTCGAGCATCATTTTTGCCATGAATGCGCCGCTGGCGGCGATCCTGGGATTTTTCGTGTTGGGTGAGGCGCTGGTGCCGCAGGCCATCGCCGGCATCGCCCTCACGTTCGTCGGCGTGGCGATGGCGATTTATTTCGGCAGCGGGTCCGCGCAGACGCACAAGTGGGAGGAAGTGAAGGGCGCCTTGTGGATCGGCGTGGCGCTTGGTCTGGCGGCGGCCACCTGCCAGGCAGTGGCTAATCTCATCATGCGTCCGGTGATGTCCACCGGCATTGACCCGTTTGCAGTATCGATGCTGCGCGTGAGTGTCGCGGCGGCGGCGCTCACGGTGATGCTGCAACTGCCCATCCCCGCCATCGCGCAAAAGAACCCGCTGACCCCGCGCGTGGCGGCACTCACGGCCTTGAGCGGGATGCTGGCCCTGGCCATTGGCATGACGCTGCTGCTGTTTGCCTTGCGCGGCGGCAAGGTGGGCATCATTTCCACGCTCTCGGCCACATCGCCCGTGATCATCCTGCCGCTCATCTGGCTTCGCACCGGCCAGCGCCCGGCGGCGGGGGCCTGGGGCGGGGCGCTCGTGGTGGCGATCGGCATGGCGCTGATCTTCACGCGCTAGCCATGCCGGCTGCCATTGCCCGCACCGACGTCGCCATCATCGGCGGTGGCATCGTCGGGCTGTCCACGGCGTATTTCCTGAAGTCACTCGCACCCGCGATGGCGGTGACCGTTATTGAGCCGGACCCCAGCTACGAATTCTGTTCCACGCTGCGGGCTTCCGGCGGCGCGCGGCATTTGTTTTCTTGCCCGGAGAACATCGAGATGTCGCTGTTCTCCATCGACTTTATCAAACGCTTCCCGCAGGACATGGCGCTGCCGGACCGCCCCGCGCCGGTGGACTGGGTGGAGGGCGGCTATCTGTCGATCGTGCCGCCATCCGGCATGGCGGTGTTGGAAGCCGATTTCGAGGTCCAGCGCGCGCATGGCTGCGAGGTGCTGATGCTGACACCAGCGGAAATCAAGGCGCGCTTTCCTTCGATGCACGTGGATGATCTTGGCGGTGGTGTGCTGTCGCCGCGCGACGGCTGGTGCGACCCGAATGGATTGCTGCAAGGGTTCCGCCGCAAGGTGATCGCAATGGGCGTCACCATCGCGAAGGACCGCGCCACCGGCTTAGATGTGTCGGGTGGTGTGATGAGATCCGTAAAGCTCGCATCGGGTGACACCCTCACCGCCGGTGCCTTCGTCAATGCGACAGGCGCCTGGAGTGGCGAGGTGGCGGCCATGGCCGGCGTGACGTTGCCGGTCGTGCCGATGCGGCGCTTCGAGCATTACGTTACCTGCGGCGTGCCGATGGAGCGCATTCCCTACGTGAAGGAACCCAGTCGCCTCGCGTTTCGTTCCGAAGGCGCAGGCTTTTCAGGCGGCCTCGTGGACGGCAACGAAACGCGCGGCTTCAATTTCGAAGTCGACCATGATTACTTCGAGCGCGTGGTGTGGCCGGCGTTGGCGCATCGCTTCCCGCCGCTGCAGTCTGCCAAATGCCACCGCACCTGGGCCGGGCTGTACGAACAATGCGAACTCGACGGCAACCCCATCATCGGCGCCACACCCATCGGCAACTTCTACGCCAACAGCGGCTTTTCCGGTCACGGCATGATGCACGCACCGGCAGCGGGGCGCGGCATTGCGGAACTCATCGTGCACGGCCGGTTCCAAACCATCGACCTCACGCGACTGGGTTATGAGCGCGTGCGGCGTGGTGAGCCGTATCGGGAGGCGGGGATTTTGTAGCGGTGTTGGTTGGGGCGTGAAATAGCGTAGATCCAGCATTGGCGCGCCTTTCAGGGCAAAAATGGCCTGAGAGGTGCGCCAGTGCTAGAGTTTTGTTGCAGTTAGTATCATTGATTGGACCAGTGAATCTGCTGGGATGACATCAAACGTTTCCTTCCCCGGCGAAGGCCGGGGTCCAATTTTCACTTCTACTCAAGAGAACTTGGACCCCGGCCTTCGCCGGGGAAGGGACAGTGCCTCTCCACCATGGCCAACGCTTAGCTCAACAGTTCCGTCGCAAAACTGGAGGTGTGGAATGTGCCGCAACATCAAGCCACTGTTCAACTTCGAACCGCCCACCACCCACGACGAAGTGCGCGCTGCGGCCCTGCAGTTCGTGCGCAAGATCTCCGGCATGAACAAACCCTCGCAGGCCAACGAAGCGGCCTTCATCGCGGCGATTGAATCGATCACCAGCGTATCGGCCACCTTGCTGGCGGCGCTTGAGACCCAGGCGCCGCCGAAGAATCGCGAGGAAGAGGCGGCGAAGGCGAAGGTGCGGTTTATGCGACGGGTAGGCACACGCTGAAAATGGGTACCTACAAGGACAGTGTTCGTGCGCAGCAGGTTTCTCAGCGTATCTACGATGCTGCAGCCCGCATGCAACCACCGCTGTCCAGGCGAATTGGCCGGGGGGTCATCTGGACGCTTGCCGGTTACATATTGGGTTACCTGCTTTTCGCCGCCTTCACGATGCGTCTGTTTCCGAAATCGCCCGAAGGGCTTGAGTTTCACTTTCTCGCATACAACGTTGTTCTCGCCTTCGGGGGCGCAGCCATTTTTGTGGAGAATTGGGTCGCCTCGCGAGTGGAGCATTACCTTTTCTGGCGAGTGACGACGGGCCTGATCTATGCCGGCGTTGGGGGGGCGTTATTGGTCGCCATGTTCCGAACTGCGGAATATTGGGTACCGCATATCGGTCTCTATTGGTAAAGCGAAAAGCTCACCCGAACCCGTTCAACATTCTCATGCCACTAAACGAGACGGTCGCGGCTCCGCCAGGGCGGGCGGCGCAAAGGTGAGCACGCCGAAGCGGTTGGTCTCGGTGATTTGCTGCGTGCCAGTTGCCTAACGCCCGCTGCCCGTCCGCCGCCGCGCCGGCATCATTGACTGTAAACGCGGCCGCCGTGCGGCCGGCGTGGTTCCCGGCTGAGGCGCAGGTGTTGCCGCGGGTTGATGCGCCGCATCCACCTTGAACCGGGCCACCAACTTCGTCATGGCTTCTGCCTGCCCGCGCATGGATTCGGCGGCGGCGGCCGCCTGTTCCACCAGGGCGGCGTTCTGCTGGGTGACGCTTTCCATTTGCGAGACGGCGCGGTTCACCTGCTCGATGCCGGCGGCTTGTTCGGCGGAGGCGGTGGCGATCTCATTGATGATGGCGGCGGCCTCTTCCACGGCGACAATGATGTCGTGCATGGCGGCGCCGGCGTCGTTGACCAGCCGCGCGCCTTCGTCTACCTGGTCGATGGCGCCATGGATGAGTTGCTTGATCTCGCGCGCCGCGCTGGCGCTGCG
>CAYSKY010000020.1:9241-11277 GCA_964431425.1 uncultured Burkholderiales bacterium | reverse complement strand
CGGCCTTCCTCGCCGGCGCGTGCGGCTTCCACCGCAGCGTTGAGCGCCAGGATGTTGCTCTGGAAGGCGATCGAGTCGATGGTGGCAACGATGTCACCGATGCGCCGCGAGCCGTCATTGGCGGCGGCCATTTTCTCGACCGCCTCGGTGGCGATCCGGCCGCCGCGCTGGGCGGCTGTCGAGGCGGTGGCGGCCAGCGCACTGGCACGTTTGGTGTTGTCCGCGGTCTGGCGTACCGAGCTTGTGAATTGCTCTATGCTGGACGCCGTTTCCTCGAGGGTGGAAGCCTGCTGTTCGGTGCGGGCGGACAGGTCGGTGTTGCCGGCGCTGATCTGGCGGGCTGCCATCGCGATTTCACCGGCATTGATGGCGACGCTGGAAACCAGGTCGTGCAGTTGCGCGACAAAGCCGTTGAGCGAGGCGCAAAGCCTGCCGAGGCCACCGGTCATGGTGGGAAGACGCCGCGTCAGGTCACAGTCCCCGGCGCGCAGGTTTTCGGTTTCATCGGCGACCAGTTCAATACGCTGGCTGATGTGGCGCAGCAGCAGAAATGAACCGGCGACGATACCGGCCAGACCGGCCAATGTCATGAACGCCAACAACGAGGCGGTGTCACCGGCTGCCTCGCCGGCGAGGCCGGACAGCGCGCGCACCTGGACCGTGGCCGTCATGCCAAGCAGGATGAACAGCGCGCCGGCCGCAGCGGCAAACAGGCGTACGGCGTTGCGGATGGAGATGTCTTTGAAGTTCATCGCAATCTCGGTTCGCGTTGAAGTGGTGGGGATGGCAGCGTACGCGCGTGGCGCGACGTTGATGGTACACCCACGAAACCGCATGATGATCAGGCGGGACGAACACCGCTACTGCGGCCAGTCTCATCCGCAACCCTGACGAAGTCACCGCGACGACAACCTCGTGCAGCAGGCACGCCGGATGGTTCAGAATGCAGCCAACCCGTCTGTCGCTGTCGCCCAATGTCATGAGGCCCCGAATGACCGATCCGCACCACATCGAGTCGCTGCCGGCACTGCTGGCGCTATTCGGCGAAACGGCCGAAGCGTCCCGCATCAAGGAAACGCCGACCCTGCATCCGCTGTATCAGAAAATGATCGCCGCCTCGCCCTTCGTGGCGATGGCCACGGTGGGGACCACCGGCCTGGATGTGTCACCGCGCGGCGATCCGGCGGGCTTTGTGCAAGTGGAAAACGACACTACGCTGCTGCTCCCTGAGCGCCGCGGCAACAACCGCATCGACAGCCTGCGTAATCTGGTGACGGATCCGCGCATCGCGCTGCTGTTCCTGATCCCGGGAATCGGAGAGACCCTGCGCGTCAACGGCACGGCCACCATCAGCGTGGCTCCGGAATTGCTGGCGCGTTTTGCGATGGATGGCAAGCTGCCTAAGTGTGTTCTGGTGGTGACCGTGGAGGCGGTGTACTTCCAGTGCGCGCGTGCCATCCAGCGTTCGGGTTTGTGGCAACCCCGGCCTGCGGACGAACCGCGTCGCGTGCCGACGGCCGGGGCCATCCTGGCGGCCGTCAGCGCCGGCGGGTTTGACGGTGAATCTTACGATCGCGAGTTGCCGGCCCGGCAAAAGTCGACGCTGTATTGAACGGAAAACGCGGTTTTCGAGAGCACCGGGGCCATCGGTTGCCGGCATGTCGGTGCCTTGCCAGGTTTCGCCTGTCAATGCCGTCGAGTTGTATTGCAGACATTTTTTTGCCAGCGGCGGCCAACTGTGTAAAAATATTACACAGTTGGCCGCCGCATCAGACGGCAGATATGCAATCAGACCAGCCCGCGCGCACCTCCCCTCAAACCGGACCAAGAAGGGGGCAGTGGCATGAACATGCAATTGGTGAAGGCAATACTTGAGCGGCGCGTGCTGTTGATCGACTACGACGGGCATTCCCGTTCCATTGAACCGCATGCATACGGCATGACGTTTGACGGCAAGGAATTGCTCCGCGCCTACCAGACAAGCATTCGCAGCGAGATGCAGGGCTGGCGGCTGTTCGACCTTTCCCGCGGCTACG
>CAYSKY010000020.1:0-9231 GCA_964431425.1 uncultured Burkholderiales bacterium | reverse complement strand
CAGCCCGGGATTGCGAATGCGCCTGGGGGCATGAACGAAATCCTGCGGCGGGCCATCGGCGACCGCAGGATCATGCTCATCGACTACGAAGGGCAACTAAGGGTCATTGAGCCGCATACCTACGGCAGCGATGCCATGGGCAGGCCCCTGCTGCGCGCTTACCAGCCGAACCCGCGCAGCCCGGCGCGCGGGTGGCAACTTTTTGACCTGTCCCGTGCCTGCCGGCTGATCGTGACACGGCTTGTGTTCTGCCAACCACGGCCGGGATACTCGCGCGGCGACGGTGCAATGGCACGCATCATTGCCGAGATCTAGGTGCAGTGCGCCGCGCAGCGGCAGCTTGCGGCACAATGCGGTGGTTCCCGACATTCCTGAGCCGCCATGAAACCCATCCTCAAGCTGATCCCGTTGTTGCTCGCCACCCAGGCCAACCTGCTTTCGGCCGCGCCCGGTCCGGCGTTTGATGTATTGATCCGCGGCGGCACCATCGTCGATGGCACTGGCGGCAAGTCGTTCACGGGGGACGTGGGTATCGTCAAGGACAAGATTACCTACGTTGGTCCGCGGGCGACCGGCGAAGGCAAGCTGGTGATCGATGCCAAGGGCAAGGCCGTCAGTCCCGGCTTCATCAACATGCTGGCGCATCCGGAGGAATCGCTGCTGGTGGACGGCCGCGCGCTGTCGGACCTGAAGCAGGGCGTGACGCTGGAGGTGATGGGCGAAATGTCGATGGGACCTCTCACGCCGAAGATGGCGGGCCTGATGAAAGAGCGCCAGGGCGACCTGAAATACGACGTGACCTGGACCACACTGGGTGGTTATCTGGAAACGCTTGAGAAGCGGGGCATCTCGCCGAATGTGGCTTCGTTTGTCGGGGCCGGCACCGTGCGCGAATACGTGCTGGGCGAGGGCGATGTGACGCCGAACGCCGCACAACTGGGTCAGATGAAATCGCTGGTGAAGCAGGCCATGGAAGAGGGCGCGCTGGGCGTGACCACCGCGCTCATCTACGTGCCCAATGCGTTTGCCAAGACGGATGAACTGATTGCATTGGCTACCGAGTCCGCCCGCTGTGGCGGCATCTACTCGGCGCACATGCGCAGCGAGGGCGACAAGATCGAAGAGGCGCTGGACGAGACCATCCGCATCGCACGCGAGTCCGGCGCGCCGGCGGAAATCTATCACCTCAAGCTTGGCGGCCGAGCCAACTGGGGCAAGCTCGATTATGTGATCAAGACCATCGAAGCCGCCCGTGCGAAGGGGCCGCGCATCACCACCAACATGTACAACTACCCGGCCGGCGCCACCGGCTTTGACGCGGCCATGCCGCCCTGGGTACAGGATGGCGGGCTGGAGCAGTGGATTGCACGCCTGAAAGATCCCGCCCAGCGCGCCCGCGCCATCGCCGACATGCGCGACCCGAAACCCAAATGGGAAAACCTCGCCGGCCACGCCGGGCCGGAGGGCATGCTGCTGTTGCAGTTCAAGAACGATAAGCTGAAGCCCCTCATCGGCAAGACGCTGGGTGCCGTGGCCAAGGAGCGCGGCACCAGCCCGGAAGACACCATCATTGACCTGGTGATCGAAGACGGCTCGCGGGTGGGCGTGGCTTATTTTCTGATGTCGGAGGACAACATCCGCCGCCAGATCAAGCTGCCCTACATGACCTTCGGCTCCGACGAGGGCGGTTATGCGCCCGAACCGATGTTCCTGAAGTTCAACCCGCATCCGCGCGCCTATGGCAACTTTGCGCGTCTGCTGGGCAAGTATGTGCGCGACGAAAAGCTGATTTCGCTGGAGTCGGCGGTTCATAAGCTCTCGGGGCTCGCGGCCGATCACCTTTCGATCAAAGATCGCGGCCGCCTGAAGGCCGGGCAATACGCCGACGTGGTGGTGTTCGACCCGGCCACCGTCGGCGACCGCGCTACCTTCGACAAGCCGCATCAGCTGGCCGTGGGTGTGCAGCATGTGTTCGTCAATGGCGTGCAGGCGCTCAAGGATGGCGAGGCCACGCGGCTGCCAAGCGGACGCGTGGTGCGCGGGCGGGCGTGGACCGGCGCGCCGGGCGGGGGATGCAAGGCGTCGGCGAAGGATTGGACGTGGAGCAAATAGGCGGCACATCCACCCTGATTGGCGCCCCGTAAGATAGAGATTGCCTGACCAACCGGAGAATCGAATGAAACGAAGCCTTGCCCTGGCTGCTGCAGTTCTCATCTCATCCGCCCATGCCGCCGACCTCGAAGCCGGCAAAGCCAAGGTCGCCACCGTCTGCGCGGCCTGCCATGGCGCCACCGGGGTCAGTGTCAGCGACGGCATCCCCAACCTCGCCGCGCAGCGCGCCGGTTATCTGGAAACCCAGTTGAAGGCCCTGAAAGACGGCTCGCGCAAGAACGCGATCATGAACGCCATCGCTGCGCAACTCACACCGGCCGAGATGGCGGACGTCGCGGCGTACTTTGCGTCGCTCCCCGGCCCGGCGCCGGGCGGCAAATCCACCTTCCTGCCGAACCTGGCCAAGACCAGCGTGAGTTTCCCCGAGGGTTACAAGGATTCGTTCAAGAAGTACCACACCATCAATTTCCCGGCGACCAAACAGGTGCGCGTCTATTACGCCAACAAGCCAGCGCTGCAGGCGGCGAAGGACGGCAAGCCGCAGCCGGAGGGCTCGTATCTGTTTGTTGAAGTGTATGCCGCCAAACTGGACGCCGAGCAGAAGCCGGTCATGGGGGCGGACGGATTCTTCGTGGCCGACAAGCTCTTGTTCTATACCGCCATGGCGCGCGGCGCGGGATGGGGCAAGGACATCCCCGACATCCTGCGCAACGGCGACTGGAACTATGCGGCCGTCACCACCGACAAGCAGCATCGCGCCGGCGTGAACCAGGCCGAGTGCCTGGCTTGCCACAAGCCGCTGGACAAGACGGATTACCTGTTCACGCTGAAGCAGATTGCGGACGCGCGCTAGCGCGGACTCCCCTCGCAGCAAGGCAATCAACCCCAGCACTGGGGCGGCTTCCAGGCCGAAAATGGCCGGAAAGCCGCGCCAGTGCTTGAGTTTTATAATCTGGCCTGACGCAATTCAGTCAACATTCGCCGCTAAACTCGCCCTGCTGCACCCAGTTGACCCGCGCTTTCCAAGTGGCAGGAACCCTGCACCGGGCGCAGGGCAGACTGCAACGGAATGCGGAAGCACATGAACGCCTTCATCTTTTTCGCGCTCTCAGTGGTCGGCATTATCGCCATCGCCTTCTTTGCGCGCTGGTGGAACCTGCATGGCGGCGGCAAGGCACTGCGGGAACAGGAGGAACGCCGGAAGCGCGAACGGGCGGCCAGCGCCAGCGTGCGTGGCTGGCAATACGCCCCGACCATTACCGGGGACATTCACTACCGCATTCGCGGGCAACTGGAGGACGGTCGTGAGTGGCAAATGGAATACAACTCTGACCAGTCGAGCAGTTCCTCATCGCCCAAGCTGATCTTTCGCGTACCGGAGTCCGCCGCGCACGGCTACGCTTGGGTTATCCACGACCGCCGAACGTGGGCATTCATGCAAAAAGGTGGCGTACGCGCCGTCGCCAGCGGCATTCTCAAACTGGCCGGCGCCTTCAACGACACGATGCGTGCGCGCAAGGAATTCTTTCTCAATGCCCGCATCCTGCCGGCCGGCAGCGCCGGGTTTCGCGAACACTTCGTATTGGTCGCACAGGACGACAGATGGGCGGCGCTGGTCACCCCGTCCATCGAACGCCAGATCCTCAACTGGCCCGACTTCAAGCAGTCGATGAGCAGCCGCGACAACTGTTTCTCAGCCGAACTGACCGATGCGGGTTTGAAGGTGCAGTTGTTTGCCGATGCGCCGGACTTTGCTGTGATCGAACACATGGTGCGCCTGGGGCAGGCGCTGGCGGCCGGTAGCGGGGGCCTCGAACAAGGCCATTCCCCGCAACCATAGCGACTGGCCGATCAAATCAGGGAATCATCCGCCCGGCGCGGTTCTTGACAAACCCGAGGTCGGCGGTGGTGATCTGCCCGTCCAGATTGAGGTCGAAGCGTGCGTTCGACACATCCACGGTCGCGCTGAATCGCCGCTTGATGGTCATGATGTCGGTGGCATTCACACTCTTGCTCGAGTTCACGTCGCCTTGCAGGAAACCGACCGCCGCTTGCACCGTGAGATTGCCGTTCACGCCGTTGAGGACAATGCCCACTCGGGTGTTGTCGGCGATATCGTCGAGCGGCAGCTCGATGGTGTTGCCGGCGAGCGTGCGATTGGCGCGAACCGCGCTGGCGCCATCCTTGTCGGTGACTACGATGTTACCGATGCTGGTCACCGGTACGTTGAAAGTAAAGATCAGCTTGTGCGGCCCGCCGCGCGGTTCCACCGTGATCGCGCCACCGATACCGAGACCGGGCGTCACGTCCAGATCGATGTCGCCGGTGTTCCGGTGTGCTTTCCGAGACTTGATAGAGAGCAGGGCAGGGGGCAGGAACGGGGTGACAGTGACGCTTGTGGAGGTTGCGCCGGTCGCCGTCGCAGTCAGCGCGCGCACGTTGCACGAGTAAGTGGTGCCGTTGACGAGCGGCACCGCAATGGGTGACTGGAACCCGCCCTGCGTAACGGTCGACATACCGGCGGTACAGACAACGCTATAGCCGGTGATGGTGCCGCCGCGTGTGGACGCCGGCGGTGAAAACGAAACAAGTGACTGGCCGTCACCGGCTGCCGCGGCAACGTTGAGTGGCGCCGAAGGCGTACCTTCCGGCGCGAAGGAAACCTTGATCGCTCGCGAGGAATTGAGCGTCAGACTGCAGGTGGCATCGCGAACCAGCGGGAAATTGACGCCGCCAAACGTCTGGCTATCGCAGCCACTCCAGACACCGCTGGGATATTCGCCTGTGCCATAGCCGCCGGCGGCGGTCAGTGATACGGCGGTACCCAGTGGAAGCACCATGGGATTGCCGGGGCAGGGCGCAGCACACAGCACCACGTTTCCGGGCTGCGTACGCGTGGCGTTGGCATCGTCGCCTTCAAAATCCACCCGCAAGGCCACGCCAGCAGAGCCGAGCGCATCCAGCTGCCCGCGCACCTCGCCGCCCGGCTGCGCGGTGGTGTGCACGTTGATGTAGAGCTGCCCGGCCAGCAAGTAGCCTTCCTGCGTGGCATCGAGCGTGACGCTTTGCACCTTGGGTGAACCCATGTCGAGGTCGATGAGAATCCCCGCGTTGGCCCCACGGCCAGCCGGGCCGTGGATGTGGGCCATGGTTTCCTGGCCTTCCAGGCCCGTGTAAGTCAGGCTGACCCACAGCGAACGGTTGGTGGCATCGTAGATCACCGTGCCACCGCCGGCAGCCGGTGAGACGACCGCCGGAATGGACTGCGAGCCTTCCAGCACAATGCTCACGCGCCAAAGCACTTTGAACGATTGGGTCACCGTGGCGGCGGCCTGATGCGTCGCACTGCCGGCCTGGTTGGCTGCGAGCGTGCACAGCCCCGGCGTTCCGGTGAGCGAGACGGTCGTGCCGTTGGTGCCGGAGACCGTGCAGATCGCAGCGGTCAACGAGGTGAACACCACCGGGTTGCCTGAGGTGCCGCCGTTGGCGGAAACGCTGAAGGGTGCATCCCCTTTGAACTTGTCTGGAAGCGTGGCAAAGGCGATCACCTGCGGGCTGGGTGCGGTGAGGTAGGTGAAGGTCTCCCAGGTATTGGGCCAGATGGGATTCTTCACGCCGTTTGCGCTGATGCTGCCGCTCTCGAGCACATTGCTCACGCTCACACGGTAGGCGGTGTTCGGCGTCATGGAAGAGACGGTCAGGATCACCTGCGCCGGGTCCAGGGAATCTACCTCCGCTGCGCTGACCGTGATGCCGTTGTTGACGGCGTAGTTGGCGGCAATGGCAGCCGTCACGGGATCCACGGCGCGGTCGAACTTGAGTTTGATCTTGGTCGGGTCGCCCACCGCCAGCGCCTGCGTGGTGTCGTAGGGATAGTTGATGTATTGCTGCAGCAGGGTGAGCCACTCGGTGTGCGGGATATTGCGTGCCACCGGCGGCATCATGATTGATCGCAAGAATGGCGTAGCGCGCGGATCGATGGAATCACGGAAGTACATCACCGAGGTGTCCTGCGAAAAACGGTGCAGGACGGCAAAAGCGTTGGTCACCGCATCCCCGGCGATGTTCTGCTGGGCATAAGGCGTGGTGTAACGCGCATCCCAGCGCGGCCCCGGGCCGCCCGGCTGGTGGCAAAACGCGCAATTGGCATCGACATAGGAACGCAGGCGGTGCTCGTAGGTGGCCGTGGTGTCGGACAACGGCGCGAGTTTTTCAAACTGCGGGTAGCTGGTCTGGTCGGGGATGGCATTGGCCAGCATGTCCAGGTGCAGCAGGGTGTGCAGCTGATTGTCGGTGCGACCGGTGGGGTAGCCGTAATCACCGTTCAATTGGCGCGTTTTCAGGCCCAGCGCCATATCGAGTCCGTTCGGGTCGTTGGTGCTGGCTTTGTGACATTGCAGGCACTGGTCGGGGCCGGGGTAGCGCCATTCCTGGGTGCGCGTGGTGGTGCCGTCGGGCCCGGTGATAGTGATGGTGTCGAGTTCACCGCCGTTGGTGTTGACGATGTCTGCATCCAGATTGTCGGCGCGCCAGCGGTAGCTGCGGCCATATACGCCGCCGTTAGCGTCGCGGATCAGGATGCGGGTTTCCAACCGTCGCGTGTCTCCGTTGCTTTCGTTGACTACCATGCCGAAGTGCTTGACGATGGCCGTGCCGTTCGGAAATTTCCAGATGCCGGTGGGATGGTTGTCGATCTTCGGGTTGCTTGCGCTGCCGCTGTCATAGGGCAGCGCAAGCCAGCGCTGCTTGGCCGAGCCGTCGGACCAGAGCATGGAGTTGATGGTGTATGGAACCAGTCCCGGGTGAGGGGTCATCGCCGGAGTGTTGGTGTAGCTGAACGCGGCAGTCTGCGAGAGGGTGGCAGGGATTCCTGCGCCCTGTACATCCAGTGTCGGCATCGAGCCATCGAGATACGGGCCGATATTGCCGCGACTGTCGAGGCCCGGAGTGGACGCCATTGACGTGCTCACCGGTGCCAGCACGAAACACAGGCCAATCAGTGCAAATAGCCGGCTGGCCGGAATTCTTTGAATCATGCAGTCCCCGCTTGCAATGGCGTACCGACGCCCGCCATACCAGTCAGGCGGTCTGTTCAGTATGCTTCCCTGAAGAACTGCAACGATAGCACGGGCGGGGGATTTAACCCATGTCAAAAACCGCACACTGCCGATGGTTTTGCGCGGTTACGGGTAGCCGCTGAAGCCGCGGGAGGCAGCCAACTTACGATCGGATCACCCAATGAAAAATCCCGGAAGACGCTCTTGGCGTTTCCGGGATCCGGCCCTCCGAAAAGGTCCCTGCGGTGTGCCCGATGAACCGGGTTTCAGTGTGGCCTGCTTCCAGTCGCTTCAGGTTCGTTCGCAGTGGAACGATCACAACGGCGGCGTTTCGGTTGCTGGCCTGGCTATTACCAATTGCTCGGTACCGCAGGAGAATCTGTGACGTGGCGGCAGTGTGGCTGGGTTTGCGTTCACGTTCTGTTATGTCTTTAACGGCGCGGTTCCTCGCAACTTGAGGGTCGGCGGGCGATTTGTTTCGGTCACCCATGGCAACTGCGCGAACCGGCAGGGCAATCGCGGTATTGGCTGGCGCGATTGGGGCGATAAACTGTCGGAACTGCACACTCACCGCGTTTCATGTCTTCAAAGAAGCCCAAGACTTCTGTCCAGCCGTCATCCCGTCCCGCACGGATGCTGGTGCCGCGCATTCAGGCGCTGGTGCACCGCGAACGGTTGTATCGCCTCATGGATTCGCAATTGGAGCGGCCCGTGTTGTGGGTCGCCGCCCCGCCCGGCGCAGGCAAGACGTCAATGCTGGCGGGCTATGCGCAGTCTCGTGGGCGCCATGTGCACTGGTTGCAGCTTGATGCGGATGCGGGCGACCCTGCCACGCTGTTCCCCCTGCTGGCGGCGTGGCTGGCAGGGTCGGATGCCGGCGAACCTTTGCCCGCTTACCTCCCCGAGTACCGCAACGACCTGCCGAGGTTTGCCGCCCGCTTCGCGAGGGCGCTGGTGCCGTATCTGGGCGGGCGGCCGCTGCTGGTGTTCGACAATTTTCAGGAAGCAACCGGCGATGCCTTCCTCAGCCTGTTTCCCTGTTTGATTGAGGAATTGGCGGGGGTAGCGGACGTGGCGGTATTGTCGCGCGGCGAAATGCCGCGGGAATTTGCGCGCCTGCGCGCCGGACGACTGGTCGGGCACATATTGCCGGCCGACCTGTGTTTTGATCTGCCGGAGACCGCATCGCTCATGGGGAGCGTGGCACGCGAAGGTGCGCCGGTTGCCCGCATCCAGCAAATGACCGGCGGCTGGGCGGCGGGCATTGTGCTGGCAGGTGAATATCTGCAACAGGAGCGGGTCACCGAGGCGGCGCTGGAACTGGCGACCCGCGATGCCTATCTGGGCTACTTCGCGCCTGAGGTCATGGCGGCCATGCCGCCGGCTGATCACGAGGCCATGTATTGCGCCGCACTGCTGCCCCAATTCACGCCCGCGCAGGCCGCGCAGGTGGGCGGCCTCAGCGACCTCGCGGCGGTGGGCGCGGTGTTTGGCCGGCTGTATGCCCGGCATTTCTTCACTGATCAGCGTAGCGAAACCGGTCCGGTGTACGCCTTCCATGCGCTGTTCCGCGATTTTCTGTTGAGTCAGGCACAGCAGCACTGGTCACCGCAGCGGCTGCTGGGCGCGCGCCGGGCGGCGGCCGGCCTTCTGCTGGCCAATCAGGATGCGGCGGCGGCCATGCCGTTGCTGGCACAGGTCGCCGACTGGCCCGCCTATGTCGCGGCCATCTGCCAGGTGGTTTCCGATCCGGCGGTGCGGGCGAGGCATGCCACCGTTGCCGCCTGGCTGGGCCAGGCGCCCGCGCCGCTGGTGGCGGCTGATCCGGTGCTGGCGCGGGCCATGGGTGACGCGTTGATTGAACTGGGCAGGTTCGGAGAGGCATTGACCTGGCTGGAATCGGCGGCAGCCGGCTTTGCGGCCGCAGGCGATGACGCACGGCAATGCCATGTTGTTTCCCGCCTGGCTTACGCTCTCTATACCGAAGCACTGGACTGGCGGCGCATGATGCTGGTGGTGGACCGCCTCAAGCCGCTGATTCCCCATGCGGATGCCTTGCCCC
>CAYSKY010000019.1:10259-17253 GCA_964431425.1 uncultured Burkholderiales bacterium | reverse complement strand
CCATCGGCGATCACGGCTGGGCCGGGGTGTTGCTGGCCATCTTTGCGGGCAAGATCGTCAAGTACGGTGTCGTGGCGTGGGTGACTGCGACTTTTCCTGCCAGGGTGCAGGGCTGGCTGGCGACGCGGCGCCACTGAGCACTCCCGGGAAATGCCCGGCTGCCGTGGGTCGCTGCGGTATATTTCGCGCATGTGGAATCGACTGAAGGCTTGGCTGTCACCCGCACCGGCATCAACATCCGGTGCGGCGACCGCCGACGAACCTGCGCCGGCGCCCGTCCCTGCCCCCGCACGTACCAAGGGTATCTCCGCCGCCAATGCCGCGTTGCCGTTTATCACCATTGAAGAAGTGGACGATGCCGCGCCGCTGGCAGGTGCGCTGTTCCAACGCAAGTTCGGCCACCCGGTGCCGGACTACCCGCGGCATTTCGTGGCCTTTCACCACAGCCCCGAGCGTCCGCGCAGCGTGGTCGGCTATGTCCATTACCTGCCCCATGACGATGTGTACCTGTGCGGCGGCATGTGCGTGGACAACAGCGCCTACCGCCGCATGACCACCGCCGAACTGTCAGCGCTGCGCGATGCGGGCAGCCTCGCTGAATTTTTGCTGCGCCAGACGTTCGAGATGGTCGGCCCCTGCGCGGCCATTTTCGGCAGCGTGGGCGATGCCACTGCGCGCAATGTGGATTTGCGCGCCGGCTTTGTGGACACCGCCGAGCCGCACCTGATGGTGGTGTGGCGCGATGCCATGCCGGACGAGCGGCCGGCGCTGGTGGCCAAAGTGAAGGCGCTGGGCGCGTTCTGAACCGCCGGCAACGGCAGGCAGCAACCCCGCCGCACGGTCTACATCGAATCGATTTCGCCGGCGAATGCCTCGACCTTCTGCCAGTCGGTGAATTCCACCACGGCATCGGGCTGCGTCGGGCCTTTGGTCATCCACATGATGAAGCGGATGACATGGCGGTCGCGAAAACTGTAGATCGGGTAATTGATCTTGCCGGCAAACACCGCCAGCCGCGTTGGCTGCCACGGCACCTGTTTGAGGAACTTCTTCATGTAGGGATTGGTGTCGGGCGTGTTCTTGGCCGGCTTGCGGGCGACTACGTTGACCGTGAAGAAGGCACTCCGCTTCGCCGCCAGCAGGTCCGCGTGCCGGCGCACGAATTCAAACACTGCCGGCTGGTGTTTGCCGTAACGGATGCTGGCGCCGATCACCACCTTGTCGAAGGGTGCGAGGCCGGCGGCGCCCAGCTCACGTTCTGCGTCCAACAGGTTGATCACTGTCACGCGGTGCTGCTGCGCGGTGAGCAGTGACTGCAGCCGCTCGCAGATGCGGCGCGTCTGGCCGTCGGTGGTGGAATAGAGGATGAGCAGGCTGGCCATGTTGTACAAGTTTTTTGGGCGGCGCCCCGATGGCGCGCCAGCCTCAAATTATGCGCAATTTCCGGACGTGCCCGCACGGCACTGCGCCGGCGGCGCTGCTTTTCTAGTTACGAAAGCGGCCGCCTGATCCGGCAATGACGGTATCGACGAACTCGGCCCCGGCATGGGAACCCGGTTTGTATTTCACGATGACCCCGCCAAGATCAAGCGTGCCGAGGTTTTCAAATGCACCGATGAGTGCCTCAGGCGACGGGTGCGCCAGGCGCTTCACCGCCTCCGCCATCACCTTGGCCGTCATGTAGCCTTCCAGTCCGCTGAACGACGGCTGGGCATTGGCGGAGCCGGCCGCCAATGCCCGGCGGTATTCATGTGCAAGCGGGGTCTTGTCGGTGTAGGGGAACGGCACCACCTGCGTGAACACGATGCCCTTGCCTTCATCGCCGAGCAACTCCACCATCTGCTGCGCGCCGGAATTGACCGCCAGGAACTGGATGGGCACATTGCCGGCGCGAAGGCGGCGGACGATATCGGCGTAAAGCGTGTAGGCCCCATGGTTGAACATGGCGTTGGCACCGCTGCGGGCAACCTGGTCGGCCAGCGCCCTGGCGTCCGGCTTGCCGTCTGCCCCCGCCTTGATCGGGACAGCGATGACATCGGCCAGATTGTGCAACCGGGTCAGTTTGTTGATGTTGGCGAGGTGCGCGAGCCCATTGGCACTGTCGGCATGCAGGAAAGCGACTTTTTTCATGCCGTTGCGCTGCGCGTACAGCAGCAGTTGCTCAAACTCCTGGTAATGTTCGGCGCGCACCGGCAATGAAAACCGGTTGAACGGTGTACGCAGGTCTGGTGCACCGGCCATGCAGCCCACCAGCGGCACCTTCAATTCCGTGGCCACCTTGAGTTGTGCCACGCAGGGCCCCCCTTCGATCCCGGCAAACAGCGCCACCACCTTGTCTTTCGTGATCAGGCTGCGGGCGTTTTCGGCCGCACGCGTGGCATCACCGCCGTCGTCAAGACGCCGGATGACCAGCCGGTGGCGGCCGAATGCGGCCTTATGGGTATTGACGAACAATTCGATGCCGGCGACCACCGCCTTGCCATGTGCCGCCGAACTGCCGCTCAGGTCAATTGACTGCCCGACCACGAAGTCTTCCGCGCCTGCGGGCAGGCACAGCAGTGCAGCCACCAGGGAAAGGATCCTTTTCATTTTTCGCTCAACTCACTCACTCGGTGTGCGCCGATCCGCCGGGACTGCTCCCGTACCACCCAGGCCATAAGGGGACACACCCTTTTCGCATGAAGGCCACCGGGCCGTGTTGTGCGGGATCAAACCGGCTTGCCGGCCGGCACCGCCGGCTTGCCGGGTAAAACCCTCGCACCTATAGGGAGATCAAAGAGTTGACGCAATGCGTGCCTTCGCCATGACCACTTCCGCTATGATTGCCGGAACTGACGCCGGACCTCCTGAATGACGCGACGCCCCCACAGCATGCGCCTGATGCAAACCCTCGCCGGCCTGCTGCTATGCGCCTTCTGGCTGTCGCCCCTGGCAGCCGCCGCCCAGGATGCGCCCAAAACCACCGAGCCGATCGAACGCCACCAGATGGAACTGCGCGCGAACTCGGATCCGGAAGGTGTGCGACGTGACCTGCCGCCACTCATCAAGGCAGCGATCGACGCGAAAGACCTGAAACTGCAGGCACAGCTCTATCTGGCCGAATCAAACGCGTGCCGGGTGATCGCCGACTGGCCCTGCCAGGCCAATGCCGCGGCTCGTGCACGGGGAACCGGCGAAGCCGCCGGCCTGCCCTACCTGCAGGTGCGTGGCCTGATCCTTGAAAGCCGCGGCCGCATGGCCATGCAGGACTTCAGCCGCACCGGGCAACTGCTCAGCACCGCCGAGAGGCTGCTCACCAAGACGCCGTTCCCCGAGCTCAGCGCCGACGTGTTCCTCGCCTATTCGTCGCTCAGCTATACGGTGGGCAAGCACGCACTCGCGGCGGACTACGCAAAACGGGGCATCGACGCGCTGGGCGACGCGCCGGTGCTGCTGATCCGTATCCGCCTGCTGCGCAATCTCGCCCGCGCGCAGGCCCAGCTCAACAACATGCCCGGTGCGCAGGCCGTGCTCAAAGAGGCGCTGGCGATGGTCGCCAAGGTGCAGGATCCAAAGCTCAAGGCTGAATTGCATCTCGAGGACGCTCGCATTGCCCGCCTGGCCGGCGACACCCGCCTGCAGATCGACAACGGCGAACGCGTACTGGCGCTGGCCGATCAACTCAAGAACTCACAGCTCTATGGCCTCGGCTATGAAATCCTCGGCCTGGCTGCACTCGGTGCCGGCGACAAGGCCGAGGCCGACCGGCAGCTCACCCGCGCCTATGATTCTTTCCGCGCCCTGAAACTGGAGCGCGACGAGCGGCGCGTGCTGCGCGCCCTGCTGCGCAGCGTGCTGGGCCGCGGCATCCCCCGTGAACGGGTGGAACCGCTGATGGCGCGCATGATCGCGCTGGAAGCCGCCGTGGAGGCGGACGACCGCAACATGGCCGCGGACGATTTTGAAGCGCGCCTCAAATACGCCCAGTCCGAACTGGAAGTGCAGCGGCTGGAGGCCGCCGCCACGCTTTCGGCGGAGCGCGCCGCGTCGCTGGCCGACCAGCAGCGCTACACGCTGATTGTCGCCGCACTCAGCGTCGGCCTGCTGCTGGTGGCGGGTGGCCTGCTGGTGCAGCAGCGGCGATTCAACACCCGCCTGCAGCTCGCGTTTGCACAGGCACAGGAAAGTGAATCGCGCTACCGCATGCTGGCGGAGAATTCGCGCGACCTGGTGATCCGCATGCGCCTCGACGGGCGCCGCCTGTACGTATCACCGGCTTCGCTGGAAATGCTCGGCCTGCCGCCGGAGGACTTCACGGAGCCGCGCTGGGACCTGGTGCATCCGGAAGACCGCGAAATGGTCGCCCGCGAGTTGCGGCAGCTCGGCGAGCGCGGCGGCTCGGCACGGGTGGTGTACCGGGCGCGCCACCGCAACGGCCACTGGATATGGATTGAAGTGCTGGCGCGGCGTGTCGACTCGCCCACACCCGGCGAACCACCGGAGATTGTCTATTCCGGCCGCGACGTCACCTCGCGGATGATGGCCGAGGAGGCGCTGGCGGCCAGCGAGGCGCGCATGCGCGCCATCACCGACAGCATTCCCGCGCTGATTGCCCGCATCGACCGCGACAAGGTCTACACCTTCGTCAACGCATACATCGGCAAGATCTACGGCGTGGACCCCACGACCCTGATCGGCAAGTCGGTGCGGGAGGTGCGCGGCGATAAGGTGTACGCGGAACTCCTGCCGCATATCGAAGCCGCGCTGGGCGGCCAGTCCGTCACCTTCGAGGGCGACGAAACCATCAACGGTGAGGACTACCACTACCAGGCCAATTTTGTGCCCGATCGCGATGCGGCCGGCAATGTGCTGGGCTATTACTCGCTGATCTTTGACATCACCGACCTCAAACGCGCCAAGACCGAGCTCGACCGGCTGGTTCGCACCGACAGCCTCACCGGCGTGGCCAACCGCCGCTACTTCGAGGAGCGGCTCAACGATGCGCTGGTGCGCAGCCGCCGCCACGGCACCGCCCTCACCCTGCTGTGGCTGGACATCGACCACTTCAAAAGCATCAACGACCGCTACGGCCACGGCGCCGGCGACGCCGTCATCATCGCCTTCGCCCGCACCCTGCAGGGCTGTGTGCGGGCAGACGACCTGGTGGCGCGGCTGGGCGGCGACGAGTTTGTGGTGCTGATCGAAAGCGCCAACCCCGACTCCGGCGAAGTGGTGGCGAAGAAACTGCTGGAACTGATGCAGCAGCCGGTCTCCGCCGGTGAGCACCAGATTGCCGCCACAGCCAGCATCGGCGTGGCTTACGCGGCGCACCCGCGTTCGGCCGAGGACCTGCTGCATGTGGCCGACACAGCGCTGTATGCAGCCAAGGACGCGGGGCGAAATACCTTTCGGGCGGTGATCGCCTCCTGAGTCCCGCGCGGCCGGCGCAAGCGACAAAGACCGCGACAACGACTGCAACAAATCCGCATCCGGGCGACGCCCCATGCACCCGCCGGTATCACTTTTTGCGTCCCGTGCAATGGCTGCAACGCGCGTCGGCGGCACAGCTAACATCTGTGCGGTACCGGCGCTGCTCACTCCATCGACGCGCTGATGCAATTTCAACGGACGCCAACGCGGGAGCAACCAGATTGCGCCACCATTTCGATCCAGAAATATTCATCCTGCCGGCAAAGGGCAAGCCCGGCGCCTCGCGACGCCTCGCACAGCAGGCCATGCTGTTGCTCGCCTGTTTTGCCGGCACGGTGGCGGGCGCACCGGGTGACTTCGATACACGCTACGGCCAGGGCGGCGTGGCGAGAATCACCGGCGATGGCACCTTGCCCGCGGAATCAGCGGCGACCGCGCTCGCCCTCGACCCAAGTGGCCGCATCCTGGTGGCCGGGGTCGCCACGCAGAACCGCTCGGGTATCGTCGCGCGCCTGCTGAACGGAGGTGCGCGCGACAACACCTTTGGCGGCGCGGGCTACGTGCTGCGCCCGGTCACGGCCGGCACGACCACGCGCGAACCGCTGCAACTGTTCAGCTTGTCCGGCGGCGGCATGATGCTGACCGAACGCTTCGTGCACCCCTGCGTGGGCAGCCCGGGCCTGTGCTCGATCAACAATATCTTTGTTCCGCGCATTGAAGCCACCCGCCTGCGCGCCGACGGGGCCATCGACAGCACCTACGCTGCCGGCGGCAGTGCAGCGCTCGGCTTCGCACCCACCAGTGTCGTGGTAGAAGCGGATGCGAGCCTGACGGCGATGGGCGTGCAAAAACTGTTTCCGGCTGCGGCGCTGCGGTTGGCGCGATTCGACGCCGGCGGGCTGGAGCGGACCGCCCCCGACAATGCCGCGCTTGCGACGGCAATCAGTTGTGGCAGCGCTTATGCAGCGCTGCCGGAGGACTTGATCACTGCGAACCACAGCGGCGGCCGCTTGCTGGTGGCGCAATCGCTGCGCAACAGCAGCACGCAGCAGAAAGACTTCTGCATCACCCGTCTCAATGCCGACGGTTCGCGCGACAGCACGTTCGGCACCGGCGGGCAGACGGTGATCAGCGACACACGATTCAGCGCACACTTTCCGTTCAAGATCATGGTGCGCAACGACAACGCCATCAACATCCTGTTGCTGGATGCGCCGCCGAAGAACATGCATCATCCCGCGCTGATCTGGCTGACCAGTGCCGGCCTGCCCGACAGCGGCCATGGCGAGCAGAGCATCCTCTACCCGATGCCGGCCGCCATCGCCTCGATTACCGCCGCAACCTTGCAGGCGGACAACAAGCTTCTGCTGGCGGGCTACAAATCGCGCTTCAGCGCCGGCGTGCTCGCCGTTGACGAATCCGCACCCGTCGTGAACCGCCAGGATGCCCGCGGCGGCGTGGTGGATTTCGCATTCGGAACATTTCGCGGCGGCTACACCGATCTGGTCATCGGCGGCGAGCGCATCGCACCCAGCGACATCGTTGCGGCGGACGACGGCAGCATTTATGTCGCCGGTGGTATCGG
>CAYSKY010000019.1:0-10249 GCA_964431425.1 uncultured Burkholderiales bacterium | reverse complement strand
CGCCACCACCATGGCGGTGGCGCGCCTGCTGGGAGACACGGCGGCGGCCCCCGTCACCGGCAACAGTGGCGCCGGCGGGGGCGGGGGTGGCGGTTGCGGCATCACCCGCAACCACGACGGCCGCATCGATCCCACGCTGCCCATGGTCTTGATACTCGCGGCAATGGCGATACTGGCGGGGCGGCGCCGCGGCGAGTAGTGCACTTCCACTTCCCGGGAATTGCGGCGCCATGGCTATCGTATGATGGTGCCTGGTGCCGGCATGGAAGACGAAATTAAAAAATGAGGATGGTTCCTGGAGCAGTTGTTCGCGGCATCCTGCTGGCCTGCATCAACTTCACCGCCGTGGTCGCGCAGTCGATGCCCGGTGGCGCCGGCGGCGGGCCAACCGGCGTCTCAGTGGCCGTACCGGCCCCTTCCGCGCCCGCCCGCGACCTGTTCGCAAAGCACAAGGACCGGCTGGTGCAGGTGCGCGTGCTCCTGAACACTGCCAACGAACAGGCGTCGCTGGGAACCGGTTTTGTCGTGCGCGACGACCCTTCGCAGGGAGTATGGCTGCTCACCAACTACCATGTGGTCTCCCAGCTCGCAGTGGACCCGGAGAAATTCCGGATCGAGTTGCGCCAGACAAGCGAGCGCACCATGGGCGCGCGGCTGGTTGCCATCGACGTCGTTCACGATCTGGCCCTGCTTCGCGCGGAGCCACCTGCAGGGGTTGCGGCCTGGCCACTGTTCTCATTGCGGGAGGGCATGCCGGCGCAGGGTGAGCGCCTGTACGCACTGGGCAATCCGCTGGAGCTGGGCTTTCTTATTTCGGAGGGCATTTACAACGGCCTGGTGGAATCGCGCGTCTACGATCACATGCTTTTCTCCGGCGCGATCAACGCCGGCATGAGCGGCGGTCCCGCGATCGATGAGTCGGGCCGCGTGGTGGGTGTGAACGTGGCGGTAGACCGGCGCGGCCAGCTGATCAGCTATCTCGTTCCGGTTCGCTATGCGCGCGATCTGCTGGCCCGGGCAACGACCGACGGCACCGCCGTCAACCGAAAGGAGTGGCGTACTGAAATCGGCAGGCAATTGCTGGTCCATCAGGATTACGTGGCCGGAAAGCTGTTCAACGGCGTACCCGCCGGCGCCGGGCGCGAAGCCGTCAAGGCGGGATTCGGCACCCAGTCACTGGCAGGCCGTAGCGTCGCGACGCTGGACGGCAATCTGACCAAGTGCTGGGCCGGTGGTCGGGATGGAGAGAAACTGCGCTACCAGCGGGACCGGCTGACCTGCTCGCTGCGCTCGGAAATTTTTGTGCGACGGGAGATGTACACCGGCTCGCTGGAAATTGACCACTCGCTGCTGCGAAACGACACGCTGGCGGCGCCGCAGTTTTTCGCACTGCAGCCTGCCGGGTACTTTTCCCGCTGGCTGAGCAACTTGAGCACCCGCGAAGTCACGCCCGAGGAGTGCCGCGACGATTACGTCAGCGGTGGCCGGCATGTGTACCGCGTGGCGGTTTGCCTGCGGGCATACCGAAAATTCGAGGGCATTTACGATTTCACCGTGGCCGCCACGCAGGTTGATGACGCCCGCGAACGCATGACCAGCAAGCTTTCGCTCACCGGCATGTCCTTCGCCAACGGCCAGCGCCTCACCCGCATGTTTTTGGAGCGCCTGCAATGAGCTGGCATCTGGAGTTGCTGCATCGCGACGGCACCGTGCAATCTCGCGTCGTCATCGCCGATGTGGCTGAAAGCGATGGGGCTGCGGGGGCCGCGCTGCGCATCGGTCGGGCGCTCGACAACGACCTGGTGCTGGATGACCCGCACGTCGCTGCCCACCATGCGCGTCTTGAAATCGGCACCGACGGCGGCGCGCGCCTGGTCGACCTCGGATCGCGCAACGGTATCCTCAGCCACCGCAACAAGCGCCTCCCGGTGCACGAGGTCCGCGACGAGCAGCCTTTCCGTCTCGGCCAAACGCAGATCCGCTTGCGCTCCAGTGAATGGGCGCTGGCGCCGGAGCGTCCACTGTCGAGCCGCGCCATGTGGCCGCTGGCGCTGCTGGGCCTGGCGCTGGTACTGGCTCACGGTGCCTGGGAGATCTGGCTCAAGGATGTGCAGGAACGATCACCGCCCTACATCTACGGGCTCAGCAGCATTGCTGCGGGCATCTGCCTGTGGAGCGCGATGTATGCGCTGTTTGGCCGGCTGGTCTCGGGACTCCAACGGTTTTTTTCGCACCTGGCCATCGCCTGCGGTGGCTACCTGATAGGCACAGCCCTGCTGAACCTGCTGGAGTTGCTGGCGTTTTCGTCATCGTGGCTGTGGCCAGTGCGGATAAACCAGCCGGTGGTGGTCCTGGTTGCGGCACTCACCGTGCGCTTCCACCTGCGGCTGGCGGACCCGCGGCATTGGCCGACGTTGCGTTATGCCGTGGTCGCGGTTGCCGCCATCGCGATTGCCGTGCCGCTGGGCCAGCACTGGCTGTCGCGGCAGCGGCTCACTGATGTGCAGACGTTGACTTCGATACACCACCCGGCGTTGCGCATCGCCGCTCCGGTGTCGGCGCAGGCGTTCTCGGAGTCGGTGGGTTCGCTGAAAGAAAGGGTCGATCGCGTCCGCAAGAGCAACAAAGAAGGGCTGCTCACCAACGAGGGCTATTACGACGTCGACCCCTGAGCATCCTGCGCCAATCTGATTGGGGCAACTGTGTTCGCCGCCCAACAGACCGGCCACGATCATCGACTTAGGCTGGCGCTACCTGCTTTTCGCGCCAACCACCAGACCTGCCTTCGCGCCGCTGGCGCATCCATCCAGCGAGGCAGTCCCTGAAAGCACCCCCATGAAAACTGCGCGCGCAATCCTGCTGCAGACCGCCGTTTGCACCGCCCTGCTGGGTATCACCGCTCCTGCGATGGCCACCACCTTCGGTACCGACATGTCGGACCTGTGGTGGAACCCGAACGAATCCGGCTGGGGCGTCACCGCCACCCAGCAGAACGAAATCGTGTTTCTCACCTTCTTTGTTTACGGCCCCGACAATCGCCCGACCTGGTACGTCAGCACAACCTCATATCTTGGCAATTCCAGCGATGGCGCCGCCACTTTTTCCGGTCCGCTCTACCAGACCAGCGGCCCCTGGCTGGGCACCTTCTTCAACCCCGCCGCCGTCGGCACGCGCCAGGTGGGCACGGCGAGCATGACCGCGTTCGTTGATCAGGCGACGCTGAACTACAACGTCGACGGTGTGTTCGTTTCCAAACAGATCACCCGCCAGACATTTCGTGTCAACAACCTCAACAATCAATACAGTGGCGTTCGCGCCCAGACCGCCTCGGGTTGCGCGAGCGCCATCAACAACAGTTCGTCTGAGAGTGCCATCGCGGTTTCGATTGCCAACACCAGCACCGCCTTCGCCATGAGCACCAACAACGGCAGCATGATCTGCAACTATTCGGGCGATTACGTGCAAAGCGGCCGCATGGGCGCTTCGCGCGGCACCTATTCCTGCCCCGGCATCACCGGCAACTACAACCTGTTCGAGATCGAAGCCAACCCCTCGGGCATCACCGCGCGGATTTCCGCTTCCGACAACCTGTGCGCGCAGTACACCAGCCGCTATGCAGGTGTGCGTCGCTAGTCTTGCCCGCCGGGGCGCGGCGGCGCCCGGCGGACCGATAAGCTGGCTTGGGAGTTATCCGAAGGTGGTCCGGCCCAGCAGAAATGACCAAAACACCAGCACTGGCGCGGCTCTCGGGGCATAAATGCTCCGAAAGCCGCGCCAGTGCTGGTGTTTTTATTTGCGGCGAACGCACCCTCCGCAATGTTTGATATGCCTCAAAAACTCCCGATTTTCGGCGGGTAACATCACTTTCAGTACAAGTGGTTTATCCGGCTTGTCGGTGAAATGCTCGCGAGGGCACGGTTGTCAGCAGTGTAATTGGCGGTCTTTGATGCATGAATTCCGGCCCGCCAAATGGCTCTCATCCATGGTGTGCGCTCCTCCGGGCGACTGTGCAAGTCGATCCGTCCCCAATCGGGTTTATCAGGAGGCATTTCCATGAACAAACTTTTGTCGGCCGTCGTCTGGCCGTTGATCGCGATCGTCGGTGCGTTTTCGTTTGCCGCGCTCGCACTGAATCGCGGCGAAACGGTCAGCGCCATCTGGCTGGTGACCGCGGCGCTCAGCGTGTATTTCATCGCTTACCGCTTCTATAGCAAGTTCATCGCCGACAAGGTTCTGCAGCTCGACGACACCCGCATCACACCCGCCGTACGCCACAACGACGGCATGGACTATGTGCCGACCAACAAATGGGTGCTGTACGGCCACCACTTCGCCGCCATCGCCGGCGCCGGCCCATTGGTCGGGCCGGTACTGGCCGCGCAAATGGGCTACCTGCCGGGCACACTGTGGATACTGGCCGGCGTGGTCATGGCCGGTGCGGTACAGGATTTCATCGTGCTGTTTGTTTCCGGACGGCGCGACGGCAAGTCGCTGGGCGAAATGATCAAGATGGAGCTGGGGCCGGTTGCCGGATCACTGGCGCTGGTCGGTGTGCTCACGATCATGATCATCATCCTTGCGGTGCTGAGCCTCGTCGTCGTCAAGGCCCTCACCAGCAGCCCGTGGGGGGTGTTCACCATCGCCGCGACCATCCCGATCGCGCTCATCATGGGTGTGTACATGCGCTACCTGCGTCCCGGGCATGTGGGCGAGGCGTCCATCATCGGCGTCGTGCTGCTGATGCTGGCGCTGGTCTACGGCCAGACCGTGGCCAATGACCCGACACTGGGCCCGATATTCACCATGACCGGCCCGCAACTCGCGTGGGCCATCATCATCTACGGTGCCATCGCCTCCAGCCTGCCGGTGTGGCTGATGCTGGCACCGCGCGATTACCTGAGCACGTTCCTCAAGATCGGCACCATCGTCGCGCTGGCCATCGGCATCTACTACGTCGCGCCGAACCTGTCGATGCCTGCCACCACGCGCTTCATCGACGGCAGCGGCCCGGTGTTCTCCGGCCAGCTGTTCCCGTTCCTGTTCATCACCATCGCCTGCGGCGCCGTGTCCGGCTTCCATTCGCTGATCTCCTCGGGCACGACGCCGAAGATGGTCGAGAAGGAATCGCATATGCGCCTCATCGGCTTCGGCGGCATGCTCACCGAGTCGTTCGTGGCCATCATGGCGCTTACCGCCGCCTGCGTGCTGGACCCGGGCATTTACTTCGCCATGAATTCACCGGCCGCCGTTATCGGCACCACGCCGGAAAACGCCGCGCAGGTCATCAGCAACTGGGGCTTCACCATCACCCCGGAAATGATCAAGCAGACCGCCGTCGACATCGGTGAAAAATCCATCCTGTCGCGCGCCGGTGGCGCACCGACGCTGGCGGTGGGCATGGCGCAAATCCTCGCGCAGGCCATCGGCGGCAAGTCGATGGAAGCGTTCTGGTATCACTTTGCGATCCTGTTTGAGGCGCTGTTCATTCTCACGGCGGTGGACGCGGGCACCCGTGTCGGTCGCTTCATGATCCAGGACATGCTGGGCCATGTGTATCGTCCGCTGGGCGACACGCGCTTCCTCCCGGCCAACCTGTTTGCCACCGGCCTTTGCGTAACCCTCTGGGGCTACTTCCTGTACCAGGGCGTGATTGATCCGCTGGGCGGCATCAATACGCTGTGGCAATTGTTCGGTGTCGGCAACCAGATGCTGGCCGGTATCGCGCTGCTGCTCTGTACCAGCGTGCTGGTGAAAATGAAGCGCGAACGCTATGTGTGGGTGACCCTGCTGCCGACGTCCTGGCTGCTGATCACCACGCTTACCGCCGGCGTGCAGAAGATCTTCCACAGCGACCCGCGCATCGGTTTCCTGGCGCTGGCAGAGAAGTTCAGCAACGCCGCCGCGCAGGGCAAGGTGCTCGCTCCGGCCAAGTCGCTGGAAGAAATGCAGCGCGTGGCGTTCAACAACTATCTGGACGCCGTGGTCTGCGGTTTCTTCGTGTTGCTGGTGGTCGCCATGTGCGGATTCGCCATCAAGATCTGCATCCAGGCGCTGAAGCAGTCGAAGCCGACGGCCCAGGAAATCCCGCCGATGGCCGATGCCTCGTTGCAGGCTGCTGAATGAGCAGTCTCTCCAAAGCCGACGGTCTGGCGGCCATCGCCGGCCTGTTCGACAAGGCACGCGATGTCCAACAGGCCTGCCGGCAGGTGTTCGGCATTCCCGACTACGACCGCTACCTGGAACATGCGTCCGTGACGCATCCGGGCCAGGCGGTGATGTCGAAGCGCGAATACGTCGATCAGGCAATTGACCGCCGGTATGGAGGTCGGCGGGCGGGCTGCTGCTGACGCTCCCACTTCCGCAATGAGACGCGGGCGCTTCGGCGCCCGTGTCTTTTTCTTCCGCGAGTCCTCCAGGCGAGGGCGCAGCCGACAGCGCCCAATGCCGCGATTGCGGATGTGCGGCGCCGCACGGTCGGGTCCCGTCGGCGAGCCTAACCTGCCGTTTATCTATGAATGCCATGCACGTGGATCCCGCCGGCATTACCCAGCCCGCCACTGGCAGTCTCGCCTTGTCGGGAAGCTGGACGACGCTCGGGCTTGACGCCGTCCAACCACAGATCGACGCCGTACAGGCGCCCGCCGGAACAACCGTGACTGCGGACGGCTCATCGATCACGGCGCTGGATACCGCCGGTGCCTGGTTGCTGCAGGCGCTGTTTCAGCGACTGCGTGACCAGGCCATCACGGTCACGCTGCAGGGGCTGCGCCCCGAATTCCTGAAACTGTTCGAACTGGTTGGCCGACATGTCACGGCACAGGACGAAGCCGGCCAACCTGCAGCGGTCAAGCCGGCCTCCGCCCTGGCGCGCATCGGTCTCGCCGCAAGCGAGGTTCTTGAACAGGCTTTCGCGATGTTCAGCTTCGTCGGCGCCTGCAGCCTTGCATTCGCCGGCTGCCTCCGGCACCCCCAACGCATCCGCTGGCGGCCCATCCTGTTCAACATTCGCACCGCCGGATTCGACGCGCTGCCCATCGTCGGGCTGCTGTCGTTTCTGCTCGGGGTGGTGGTCGCCTACCAGGGCGCCGACCAGCTCCGGCAATACGGCGCCAACATCTTCGTGGTGGATCTGGTCGGCCTGTCGATGCTGCGCGAGTTCGCGCCGCTGATCACGGCCATCATCATCGCCGGCCGCTCCGGTTCAGCCTATGCCGCGCAGATCGGCACCATGGCCGTGACCGAAGAGATCGACGCCATGCGCACCATCGGCATCGCGCCACTGGAGATGCTGGTACTGCCCAAAGTCATCGCGCTGATCATCGTTTTGCCACTGCTGACTGTGTATGCCGATGTGCTGGGCGTCATCGGCGGCATGATCATGGCGCAGAACCAGCTCGGCGTCGGCTTTGGCGAATTTGCCGATCGTTTCACCAAGGCAGTCAGCATCACGTCGTATATGGTCGGCATCGGCAAGGCGCCGGTGTTCGCTGCGATCATCGCGCTGGTCGGCTGCTTCCAGGGATTCCGCACCCGGGGCGGCGCAGACAGCGTCGGCCGGCAGACCACCCGCAGCGTGGTCCAGTCGATCTTTCTGGTGATCGTCGCCGACGCGCTGTTCTCGGTCGCGTTCAGCGCGCTGGACCTTTGATATGCCGGGCCCCGTGCAAACCAGCGAAGCCGTGGTCGTGATGGACAAGATCGAAACCCGCTTCGGCGATCATGTGGTTCATTCCGGCGTCAGCCTTGAAGTGCGCCGCGCCGAAATATACGCCCTGATCGGCGGCAGCGGCTCGGGCAAATCCACACTGCTGCGCGAAATGATCCTGCTGCACCGGCCGGATGCAGGTGCGGTACGCATTCTCGGCACCGATCTGGAGGGCCTGGCGGACGAGGGCGCGCTGGCCCTGCGCCGCCGCATCGGCGTGCTGTTCCAGCACGGCGGCCTGTTCGGCTCGCTGACGGTGAGGGAGAACATCGGTCTGCCGCTGCGTGAGCACACGGCGCTGGCCGATTCCCTGATAGACGACATCGCCGACTGGAAGCTTTCCATGGCCGGTCTCGCGCCCGAGGTCGCTGCGCAATATCCGTCGGAGCTCAGTGGTGGCATGCTGAAACGCGCGTCGCTGGCGCGCGCGCTGGCGTTAGACCCGGAACTGCTGTTTCTCGACGAGCCCACCGCGGGGCTCGACCCGGTCAGCGCTGACGGCGTCGATGAACTGGTGCGAAGTCTGCGCGACACATTCGGTCTGACGGTGGTGATGATCACCCACGACCTCGACCTGCTGTGGCAGGTGGCGGACCGCGTGGCCGTGCTTGGCCGGGGCAAGGTGCAGGGCGTCGGCACCATGGCCGAACTCTCAGCAATGGATAACCCGGACATCCGCCAGTTCTTCGACGGCCCGCGCGGCCGGGCGGCAAAGGAACAACAGGCGGAACCGGCTGCTCAACCGGAGAAAAGTCCGGCGCCGGCAACGGAAACCAGGACAACACAACCAAACATGGAATCATCATCGAAACCAAAGTGAACTATGCAATCGTCGGTGCGTTCGTGCTGGCGCTGGGCGCCCTGCTGATCGCGGGCGTGCTGTGGATCGCCTCGGGCGGCGCGTTCAAGACGAAATACGACCTGTACCTCGCGATTGAGGAGGAGTCGGTGTCGGGCCTCAATCTCAATGCGCCGGTCAAGTACAACGTCGTCGAAGTGGGCAAGGTGCGCAGCATCACGCTCGACCCCGCCAACCCGGAAAGGGTTCGGCTTTTGTTCGCGATCCAGCGCGGTACGCCGATCAAGGAAGACACCGTGGCGGTGCTCAAAACCCAGGGCCTGACAGGTATCGCGTACGTCGAACTCAGCGGCGGGGCCCGCGACGCCGCGCCGCTGCGTGCGACCGCGGAAGACACCTATCCGGAAATCCGCACCAAGCCCTCGCTCAGTGCCCGGCTGGAGAACGTGCTGACCACTGCGCTGGCGAAACTCGACCGCATGTCCAGCAGCATCGATGCCCTGCTGAGTGAAAAGAACCAGGCCGCGTTCACCAGCACGCTGGCCGATATTGCCGCGGTCTCGCGCACCTTTGCCGCGCGCAAGGATGTGATCGACGCCGGCATCATCAATGCCGGCCGCACACTGGATGCCAGTGCCCGCGCGGGCGCGCAGTTCGGCCCGGTGATCGAGCGCATCGGGCGCAGCGCCGATTCAATTGAAAAACTGGGTAACGAAGCATCGGCGGCCAGCCGCGCTGCTGGCAGAACGATCAACACCATGGGTGGCGACCTCCAGCGATTCACCGGCGAAACCCAGCCGGAACTGGAGCGGCTGCTGGAGGAGTTGACGGACCTGTCGGCGTCGCTGCGCAGGCTCAGCAACCAGACCGAACGCAATCCGTCGAGCGTACTGTTCGGTCGAGTTCCGGTACCGGATGGCCCGGGCGAATCCACCACGAAAGCAAGGCAACCATGAACTACTCGATGCTTGGCGTCCGGATTTTCATAGCGCTTCTGGCTGCAGCGCTGGCCGGCGGCTGCAACGTCCTGCAACAGAAGTCAGCGGCGCCACCTTCCTACTATTCATTGAACGGCATCGCCACCGCCGCCAGCCCATCCGGGCCCGCACCTGCGCCCCTTGCGACGAACGCGCCGACGCTGGTGGTCAGCCCGACACGCGCGGCCGCGGGCTTCGACAGCAACCGCATCATCTACACCCGTGATGCGCACAGGATTGAGTATTTTGCGCACAGCGAATGGATCGATACGCCGGCGCGCATGCTGGCACCACTCATCATCACGGCGGTCGAGAGCAGCGGCGCGTTCCGGGCTGTGGTGCCAACCCCCAGCGCCGCCAGCGCGGACATCAAGCTCGATACCGAGATCCTGCGACTGCAACAGGAGTTTTCCACGCAGCCCAGCCGCGTGCGATTCACGCTGCGTGCCTATCTGGTGGACAGCCAGACCCGTCGGGTACTCGCATGGCGGGAATTTGACGAATCGGTCGTCGCGGCCGGTGATGACCCGGTCAATGGTGTCGCAGCAGCCAACCGAGCGGTGCTCAATGTCATGAGTGCGTTGAAAGGCCTGTGCGCCGAGGCGGCTGCGGGCTGGACACCAGGCGCGGCGGGCGCAGCATCCCGCTGACGTGCATGAAGCCGACCAAACCGCAACCGGCCGCGCCGGGGCAAGCGCCCGAACCGCCGGGCGATTCGGATCGCGACCAGATCGGTCAGAATCTCAAGGCGATCCTCGAGTTCTATAC
>CAYSKY010000018.1:0-18832 GCA_964431425.1 uncultured Burkholderiales bacterium | reverse complement strand
TTCCCGGACACCGCGCGGCGGCGCATGGTGCAGGCACTGCAGTTCACACTGCCCGGTGCGCCCAACATTTACTACGGCGTTGAACTCGGCATGACCGGCGGGCCGGACCCGGAGAACCGCAGCCCGATGCGCTGGGACCTCTTCAAGCCCGACAACCCGGAACTGGTATGGGTGAAGCAACTGGTGGCACTGCGCAAGCAGCATCGCGCGTTGCGCGTGGGTGACTTCCGCCTTGTCGAATCCGACAAGCTGTTTGCCTTCGAGCGCCACACCGACCGCGTTCTGGAAACGGTCGTGGTGCTGGCCAATCCCGCGGATCAACCCGTGACCGAAAAGGTGATGCTGGCCAACGCACACCTGATGGACGACACACCGATGGTGGATCTGCTGGATCCGCAGGGAAAGCGAATCAGCAGCGTCGGCTCCGGGTTCATGACGGTGACCGTGCCGGCAAAGTCGGCGCTGGTGCTGGGGCCGAAGGAACAGGATCGGGGCGGGTACAGCCGCTACAAACGGGTGAAATAACTGCGAACACACCGGCCGGGGATTTGCGGTCGTTCTACATCTGAGGAGTCGCCATGGCAAAGCCCGCAACGCCCGCTGAAGACCCATCCACATTGATCGACGCACGCATTGCCGAACTCGCCGACTGGCGCGGCCAGGCGCTGGCCCATGTGCGTGCGCTGATCCGCGCGGCCGACCCCAAGGTCACCGAGGAATGGAAATGGAGCGTGCCGGTGTGGTCGCATGACGGCCTGATCTGCACCGGCGAAACATACAAGAGCGCCGTGAAGCTCACCTTCGCCAAGGGCGCCTCCGTGCCCGACCCGAAGGGGCTGTTCAATTCCAGCCTCGATGGCAAGGTGCGGCGCGCCATCGATATCCGCGAAGGGGAAAAGATCAACGAAGCGGCCTTCAAGGCGTTGATCCGCGCGGCGGTGAAGGTGAATCAGTCGGCCGGGCGCGGCAGGTAGGCCGTCCCCGGCCGCAAACTCAGGCCGACATTAATTTGCGATTGCAGCGCGATTGAAGGCGGCGCGTGGCATCCTGTCGCACCTGGCGGCACCCGGCACAGGCACACCATCCTCTGGCCGGCCGCCCATCTGTTTTAAATTCTAGGGCACCACACCTCATGCAATCCAAACGCGCCCGACCTCCCGCCAAGGCCCCGAAGACCATCCGGCCACCGGTAACCGAAAAACTCAATCTTCATCCGCGTAACCGCCATCGCGGCCGCTACGATTTCGCAGCGCTGTGTGAGGCGCTGCCGGCATTGAAGGATTTCCTCATTCCCAACCCCTTCGATGCGAACGAGCAAACCATTGATTTCGGCAAGCCAGCTGCCGTGATGGCGCTGAACGCCGCGCTGCTAAAGCACTTCTATGGTGTGGAAGGATGGCGCATTCCGACGGGCGCCCTGTGCCCGCCCATCCCCGGCCGTGCGGACTACCTGCATCACGCGGCTGATCTGCTGGCCGGCGGGGACGACGGCAACATTCCGCGGGGCGCAGAAGTCCGCGTGCTGGACATCGGCGTCGGTGCGAACTGCATCTATCCGCTGATCGGCCACCATGAATACGGCTGGCACTTTGTGGGCAGCGACACCGATGCGGCGGCACTGGCGGCGGCACAGCAAATCATCGATGCCAATGCGGGCCAGACGGCGACGATTGAATTGCGGCATCAAACCGCGCCGCAGAAAATCTTCGCGGGCATCGTCAAGCCGGACGAGCACTTTGACCTCGTGATCTGCAACCCGCCCTTTCACGCGTCGGCACACGAGGCCGAAATGAGCGCGCTGCGCAAATGGAAAAATCTCGGCAAACCGACCAGCCCTGACGCCAATCCCAAACTGAATTTCGGTGGCCAGGCCGCGGAACTGTGGTGCGAAGGCGGCGAGGCCGGCTTTGTGGGGCGCATGGTGGCGGAGAGCGGCAAGCACCGCAAACAGGTGACCTGGTTCAGTTCGCTGGTGTCACGCGAGGAAAACCTGCCGGAGATTTACGCGGCGCTGAAGAAAGCGGGGGCTGCGCGCGTGGAGACCATCGCCATGGCGCAGGGACAGAAGAAAAGCCGCATTGTGGCTTGGCAGTTTGATTGAACTCTGCTGCCTCAAAAGAAACCCGGCCGAAGCCGGGTTTCTTTTAATGACCGCGGGACGCCGGGTTCAGCCCGCCAGTACTGGGTAATCCGTGTAGCCCTTCGGCCCGGGTGTGTAGAACGTGGACATGTCCGGCGCGTTGAGCGCGGCGCCTTTTTGCATGCGCGCCACCAAGTCCGGATTGGCAAGGAAGGCGCGGGCGAAGGCGATCAGGTCGGCCTGGCCTTCATCCAGCGCTTTTTGGGCCGAGGCGGCATCAAAGCCCCCGGCAAGAATGAAGGGGCCGTTGAACGCCTGGCGCAGGGCAAACTTGAGCGTGGCCGGCACCGGCGGTGCGCCCTGTGCAGAATGATCCAGCACGTGCAGGTAGGCGAGTTTCAGCGCGGACAATTCCGTCACCAGCGCCAGATACTGTGCGTCCTGTTCGGGGTAATGGCCGGTGGTGTTGAACACGCCGTAGGGTGAGAGCCGGATGCCGACGCGCTCCGCGCCGATGGCCGCCACGCTGGCCCGGGCCACCTCCAGCGCAAAACGATTGCGGCCCTCGATCGAACCGCCATAACCGTCGGTGCGGGTGTTGACGTTGGCATTGAGGAATTGCTCGATCAGGTAACCGTTGGCCGCATGCAACTCCACGCCATCAAAGCCGGCCTCGACCGCAAGTTTGGCGGCGTGCGCAAATTCGGCGACGGTGGCGTCGATGTCCGCCTGGCTCATCGCGCGCGGCGGGCTGTGCGGCTGCATGCCCAGGCTGTCGCTGTACATCTGGCCCGGGCACGTCACGTCAGTGGGGCCGACCACGGCCGCACCGGCCGGCAGGTTGGCCACATGCGCCACGCGACCGCAGTGCATGAACTGGATGAATATCTTTCCCCCCTTGGCGTGCACAGCGTCCGTGGTCAGCTTCCAACCCGCCACCTGGGCGGAATTGAACAACCCCGGGATGCGCGCATAGCCCAGGCCGTTGGGCGACGGTGAAACGCCCTCGGTGACGATGAGGCCCGCATCCGCGCGCTGACCGTAGTACTCGGCCATCAGGACGTTGGGCGTATTGGCTTCAACGGCGCGGCTGCGCGTCATGGGCGCCATCACAGTGCGATTGGTGAGTGCGAGGCTGCGCATGGAGTAAGGGGAAAACAGGGTAGTGGCTGACATGGTGATCCAGACGTAGGTGAAGGGAAGGGAAGTGAAAAGCGATGGGTGCGCCAGGCGGCGTGGGTTGCATGGAGGCGTGGCGCCGACTGCAAGTGGGGGCGGTTCTGCAAAATGCAAACGGCTGCCGATCCGCGTTCCCCGGCAGGAGACCGCGGCCTCCACGCCGCGTTTCTTGATAACCTGTTGGCGACTACCGCGGTTGGCAAAATACCGCAGCCCGTCGCGGGTACATTCATCACGCCACGGTGACCGGGGGAATCCTGATTTGAGACAAATGCTTTTCGCCGCGCTGCTCTTTGCCGGGTTCATCGCGGCGCTCTGGCTGAAGTTTTTCAGCCAGGGTTGGCTGCGCGGCAGTCTGTACGACGTTGTGCTGGTCGCGTTCCAGTCATCGGCCACGTTCCTGGTGATCAACCAGGCGCGGACGGCGATGGCCTCGGGCATCGCCCCTCCGCGGCAAGCCCAGGCGGCATTGAACTGGCGCGTCTGCGTTGCCTGGACCGCAATCGCCTGTGGCGCGGAACTGTTCCAAGGCCTGGCGTCCTTTGCCACCGGCAAACCCGCCCTCGGCACCTTCGACCCTCTGGACCTGGCCTGCTACCTGGCGGGCGCACTGCTGTCGTTTTGCATGAACCGGTTGCTGTATTCCGGTACAACCGGCGCGAAGGACTGATCAAGCCCGGCCTGGGGAATAGCGGATGCACAACAGGCTAATAGAGGTTCCCCAATTGCAGATCGCCATTTGGCGGGCCTCTCCGGGCATTTTCGGCCTGGAAGGCGCGCCGGTGCTGGGGTTTGGATCTCCGCGCCACAGGCTTCCTTATCGCACGCTGTTGCCTATCTGCAGTGGATACACCACCCTGCCCGCGCTGATCGTGCAGCGTACCTTGGTGAAGTTGGCCACGTCCGTCATGGGGTCGGCATCGAGCACGGTGAGATCGGCCTCCATGCCCGCTGCGACGCGGCCGCGACGCGCGCCCTCTTTCCAGCGTGCGGCCGGGTTGGTGGTAAGCGAGGCCAGGATCTGCGTTGGTGACATCCCTGCCCTGGCCATCAGCACGTATTCCTCGGTCGGATCGAAATCGCTCATGTAGCCCACATCGGTGCCGAACAGCACCTGTCCGCCAGCCGCTGCAAATGAACGCACGTGCGCCACCGAGGCGGCCACCAGACGCGCGGAGACATCCGCCGGCACATTTTCTTTCTTGAGCTCATAGCCCATCAGCTGCAACGTAGGTATCAGCGACATGCCCTGGCTGATCGCCTTCTGCTGCAAGGCCGCGGGCCACGGCGTTTCCACCCCGTGCGTGGTGTGCGCGAGGATATCCACGCCGGCCGCGAGCGAGGCCTCCACCCCGCCGATGTCGGTAGGATGCGCGAACACCAGCGCGCCGCGGCGGTGGCTTTCATCAGCGGCGGCACGGGCGATGTCGGCGGGCATGCGCGTAACGCGACCGGCCTGCGGCGTGACGATGAACAGCTTGGTGGCGTCGGCGCCGGCTTCCAGGTTTTCGCGCACCACCCGCGTTGCCTCCGCGCTGTCCGCCGGCTGCGGCATGCGGGCGATGAAGTCGCGCGGCAAGTGGTCCAGATAAATCGGCAGTCCTTTGTGCGGGAACAGCGGCAGGCCGACCGTGAGGATGCGCGGGCCCTCCACCTCGCCGCGTCTGATGCGCGCGCGCATCGCCAGGGTGTTGTCGCGGTCCGATGCGATATCGAACACGCTGGTGTAGCCGTAGCGAGTGAGCATTCCGGCGAGTTTCCTGGACAACTCGCCCCCGGGCTGCGTGGCGGCGCTGTTCCAGGCGTCCCCGATGAAGTGGACGTGACTGTTCTGGAAGCCGGCCATGATGACCGCGCCGCTGCACGCGGACTCGCGCGCCTGTGGCGGCACGGTGATGGTGGCTTTGGGACCTGCCGCCACGATCTTGCCGTCGCGAATCAACACCACACCGTCGGTGATGGGTTCGCGGTCCGGCGCGGTGTAAAGCTTGCCGGCACGCAGCACGCGGGTTTCGGGCTCCGCGGCAGCGCGGGCGCCGCTCATGGAGAGTGACAGAACGGCCGCCACGAGTGTCAGCCGGCAAACGCTTTCTACGTGAGGGGACATGGCGAATGGTGCTCGGGAGGATTGGAATGCCCGAGTCTATCGCGCCCGCCGTGCGCGCGGTAAGCCGTCACGGCCGGACCACGCAAGCCACCGCTGCTGGAGCAGAATGGCAGCATGATGCTCTTCGGATTCCTCTGGGCCGCGCTGGCGCCGCTTTCGCTGGTGTTGCTGATCTTCGCGCTCGCATGGTGGCTGCGCCGGCGGCAGGTGCGTGCGGCCGTTACCCTGTCTGTGGCCGTGGTGCTATTACCGGTAGCGGCGGTGTGGTGGTGGGACCACGAGGTCTTTCTGGCGGTGTGCAACAACGAGGGCAAGCCGGTCATCCTGCACAAGGCGATGGCCGAGGGTGTGTTCCTCAATTCAGGGACCTCGAACAGCTTCGGCATGCGCTACCTGCACGAGGAGGGCTTTGCCTGGATTGAGGCGCCGAGCATTTACAACCGCGGGGGCTGGGTGCGCTACGAATACGACAAGGCGGCGACCGCCACCGGAAACGTCACCAGCCGCGAGATTCCGGCGATCACCGCCCAATACGAAGTGCGCGAGGAACACACCACACCGAACGACTTCACCAGCCTGTCGCAGACCAGCGTGATCGACCGTACTACCGGTGAGGTCATGGCCCGTGCCGGCAGTGCCAATTTCAGCGGTGGCCGCATGAATTTGGTGCTGGGAGCGTACGGTGCACGTAGCTGCCCGAGTGCGATGTCGTCACCGCAGGACTTCAACGACTACTACCATCTGGCGAAAAAGACGCTGCGGTAACACGCTGGCCGATACCGACGTTGTCAACATGCCGGCGCCCGGGAAACGGGTTTGCACCTAATCGAGGCGCCGCACCTCAAGCCGCCACATCCGGTCGGTGCCGACCGCGAGCCCCGTCACGGTGCCGCCTGCATTGCGCAGGAAAGTCACGCCACCTGCAGCCGACTCGAAAAGATCCGTGGACACCGGGTTGAGCCGTACGCGGTAGGCAGGTGCCCGCAACATCATCAATTTGCCATCCTCGACCTGCAACCGGTACTCGACGCCGACCTCGTCACTGGCATACCGTCCTTCGTATGCCCGCAATGCCGCCAGGTCCGGACTGGCCGGTTGCACCTTGTCCCAATGCTGGGCGGGGCCGTTGGCATTTCGGACCGTCATGCCCTTCGACGTGAGCTCAATGCGGAAGTCTTCTCCTACCGACAATGTGGTGGGACCCAACGGGAATAGCTGCGGTCCGTCGTGAATACGCAGTCCGGAAGGTGACTTGTCATGCTTCTCGATGCGGCGCGCGCCAATGGCGCGCGGATCCCGGTAGAGCCCGACGAACGCATCCCGTTCGGCGTCAGACAGGGCGTACGCCTTCCCGGGGCCGTCGGCATGGGACACCGCATCGCCCAGCAAAATGGCCGCAACGCTGTGCAGCATCGTGTCTGGCGCCGCATTGGCGGCGTTGCAAAGAACCGCCAGGCGCAGATTGCGATCCGGGAACGCGGCGAGCGATGCACGATAACCCGCGGTCGCGCCACCGTGGTAAACCTCCTTCACGCCGCGCCAGGTGCGGTGCTGGAGGCCGAGCGAGTAGGGATACGTGTTTCCGTTTGCCAGTTTTGCCGGCTCGTGCATCACGCGAAGGAACTCGGCATCAAAGAACCCGGGACGGTTGATCGCCTCGGTCCAGATCAGCAGATCCCTGACCGTGACAAGCAGGCCGCCAGGACCATAGGCACTCTCGTTCGGCATGTCGGTGCGAAAGCCGTCCCGCGTTGCGGCATAGCCCAACGCGCGCCCTTTCACGATGGTCCGGGGGTCGTCACGCCAACGGGTGTTCTTCATGTTGAGTGGCGCGAACAGCCGCTCTGCGGCGAATCTGGCCAGCGATTGGCCCGACACGCGGGCAACGATTTCCGCCGCGAGCACGTAGCCCGAGTTGCTGTATGACCAATTCGTACCGGGGGTGAAGTTGAGCGCCCGCTGCCGCGCAATCAGCGCCACGGCATGTGCGTTGGTTACGTTGCGCTCGCCCCGCGGCCAGCCCTCCAAAGCAACCAGGTCACCCCAGTCACGCAGGCCCGCGGTGTGGTGAAGCGCATGGCGGATGGTTAGCGGCACGCCGTAGTCCGGCAGTTCCGGAATGTACTTGCGAACAGGGTCATCGAGCGAGAGCTTGCCCTCACGTGCGAGCAGCAGCACCGCCGCCGCCGTGAACTGCTTGGCTGTCGAACCCGATTCGAAAATGGTGCCGGGCTCGTTGCGGACCTCATGCTCCAGGTCCGCCAAGCCCCACGCGCGCGCCGAGAATTTTCCGTCTTGCGAAATACCCAGCGCGCAGCCCGGCGTGGCCGCCGTCCACTTTGAAAAAACAGCGTCAATCTTGTCCGATGCCGGCGCATCCACGGCGTGGGCTGCGCTGGCGGCAAGCACCAACGGAATGCTGGCGAACAGGTTGCGAACGGAATGGCACATGACAATCTACCGGGCAGTTTGGCAAACAATATCAGACCAATACCCGCCACGTTGTAGCGTTACGTGGCGACACGTGGCGGGGCGCCGTGGATGCCCCGCCGGCATTCCGGACGTGTCGGCCGTCACCCCATGCGCTTCATTGCGCAAACCTTGTTGCCGGCCGGGTCGCGCAGATACGCTAGGTACAGCGACATGGTTTTGCCCACGCGCACGCCGGGCGGGTCTTCAATGGCGGTGCCGCCGTTGGCCACGCCGGCGGCGTGCCAGGCATCGGCTGCCTCCGTGGTTTCCGCTGCAAAACCGATGGTGCTGCCATTGGCACTGCAGGCCGGCTCACCGTTGATGGGCTTGGTAATGGCAAAGATTCCGGTCTTGGTCATGTAGAACACACGGCCCTTGTCGTCAATCCTGCCGGGCGGGATGCCCAGCGCGCCGAGTGTTGCGTCATAGAATTTTTTGGATGCCTCGACGTCATTGGCACCGACCATGATGTGGCTGAACATTGTTTTTCTCCTCGTGAATTGGCGTTGGGATTCTAAGCTACGAAGGTGCTGCGCCGGTTGGATTCAGCGTTGCGCCGCGCGGATCGATTTGCTGATGTTCTCCAGCCCCTCGCCCAGTTCCGTCACCGACGGCCAGCCAAAACCGATGCGCATGAAGTGGTCGTCCTGCTCGAACCAGTGCCCCGGCCCGACGAAGGTACCGTGCGTTTCGTTGAGCGTCGTATAGAACTTTTCGATGTTCACACCGGCGTCAACCCGGATACGCGGGAAACTCACCACGCCGCCCGACGGCCGCACCCATTCCATGGCCGGTTCGTTCGCGATCCAGGCAGCCAGCGTGTCCACGCCGCGCGCCACGGTTGCCGCAATTTGCGGCAGTTCCTGCGTACGGCGGCAATACACGCGGTAGGCAATTTCCTCGTCCAGCACCGGGCCGCAGATCAGCATCTGTTCCTTGGCGGCGAGGAAAAGTTCGTTGAGTTCCCGATCACGCGTCAGGATCCAGCCCACGCGCAGCCCCGGCAGTCCGTAAGCCTTGGACAAAGAGGCCACGCTGACCACCCGCTCGCTCAGCGTGGTGGCGAAGGGGCGCGGCGTGGTCGTGACCAGATCACGATAAGTTTCGTCCACCAGCAGGTACGCACCGCGTGCTTCCACCAGTGCAACGATGCGCTGCAATTCCGCTGCATCAATGACTGTGCCGGTGGGGTTGTGCGGATTGGTGATGCTGACCAGACGCGTGGACGGCGTCATGGCCGCGGCGATGTCGTCGGCGGTGTAGCGAAAGCCGTTCTCCAGCGTGAGATCGACAAAGGAAATATCGCAGCCGATGGTGCGCGGGGTTTCGATGTTGGTGGCGTAGTTCGGACGCAGCACCACCAGATGATCGCCCGCCGACAGCAGGCTGGTGGCAACGATGAACAGCGCGCCCGCCGCACCGGGCGTCAGCAGCACCTGGTCGGGCTCGCAGCCGGCTTCAGCGGCCAGCAACGCGCGCAGGCCGGGGTGGCCGCGATGATCGCCATAGAGCAGGATGGTGGCGGCCAGATCGACATTGAGTTGCAGGTCGCCCAGCACGCGGTCGCGCATCGAACTCTCGGCCAGATTACAGCGGATGCTGCCGTAGCCCACTTCTTCGGGCGACTCTTTTTCGATCGGCATTCGGCGATAGCGCATGGGGTGGCCCAGTAGTTGGATGCGTGGCGGATTGTTGCACATCGCCGCATGTAGATCGCCATTTGGTGCGCCTCCCGGATCATTTTCGGCCTGGAAGGCGCGTCAATGCTGGGGTTTGGCAATCGTGTCAGACTACCTTCATGTATACAGGCCTCAAAGCAATGCTTTCCTGCGCCGGATTGGCGATGATCGGCGCTTGTGTGCCGTTCGTCCCGCTGACCGACTTCACACCGCAAATGGACGGCGGCAGTGCGACGACAGGCCACTGCATCGGCTTACGTCGCACAGAACTGACATTGGATTCCGTTCTGGTTCGCACCAGCCTGCGCGTCTATCCGCATGTGCGGAAGGGTCGCGCCGAAGTGCAGCTACGGTTCATTGTTCCGGCAGGGCGTACGGTGGAACTGGATTCGGACCAGATGTTGCTGTCCACGCTGCCGGTCGGAGATGCCACACCGATTCGCATCCCGGGTTTCAGCACAACGAATGTCGAAACCCGCGAGCTCGCCGCGCGGACGCCGATGGTGGGTGGTGCCCGAACGTTCGGTGAGCGGACTTATGTGCACGAGTATTGGGCGAATGTTCCGCTCGACGCGGTGCCGGAGGGCGACGTGCGGGTCACGTTTCCGCAGATTGCCATCAATGGAAAAGCGTTTGCCATCCCGCCCGTGGCCTTTCAGCGCACCCCGCGGGTGGCGTGGATGGTGCCGCTCAACTGCTAGCGGCGACTGCGCCCCCTACCGCCGCGGAACCGGCGGCACCAGACTCGCCGTGCGCGTGAACAGCGGTTTCTTCAAATCGCTGCCATATCCTTCCACGGTCGCCTCGGTGGCATTGGCGGGCATGCGCAGCACGACCGACCACGCAACTTCGGGTCGATCCATGGTGACGCGGTGGCTGAACTTTTCGGGCAGGCTGGCGGCGACGTAACGCACCAGCGTCCCGCCGCCCTCGAGGGTGCTTGCAGGGCCGCCGCGGCCATGATGTTGCGGCTGGCATCGTTGACGATGCGCGTGACCTGGTCGACGGCCTGTTCAAGCTGCTGCTTTTGATCCTGTTCCGCGTCGCCACAGGCGGCAAGGCAGCACGCGCATAGCAATAGTGCGGCCAGCCGATTCAAACTTCGAACCTTTTGAAGCAGACGGTCAACAACAGGGGTGACGACGTTGGAGTGGGCATGCATGGCGGACTCCCGGCGCGGGTAGACGCCGCCATGTTGCTCCCATGCTCCGCGACAGGCAACAGCGGTTCAGCGCACCGTGTCCATCACCCGACGCGCGTCCACAGCATGATCCAGTTCTGCTCCCAGGTCTTGCCGCCGTCGGCCGAAGAGGCCTGCCGCCAGCGACAGGATTTTGACGTGATCTGGTCCCACACGCCGACCGCTTTCATGGTCTTGCCCTGCTCCTCGTAATCACTGATGAAAATGCCGGAGCCGTTTTCGAAGCTGCCGGTCTGCCCGGGCGTGGTCAGCACACCGCTGGCGCCGTTCACCCAAAAATCGGACCAGACCTTCTCCTTGACGTCGAGCATCCTCAGGCCCATGCCGCTGAAGTTGCGCGCCGGGATGCGCAGTTCCTCCACGCTGCCGACACCACCGAGGATGGTGTGGCAGGTGGCCTCGCCCGGAAACTCGTCCCAGACACCGGGCGACTTGAGACGGCGGTTCTGAATGCGCCATTCGCCGCCCAGGAAATTGAAGTCGCCCGGCTTGCCAGGCGTGGGTTTGGCCGGTAGCGGGGGGATGGGATCAAAGGCGGGCGCGGCGGCAAGCGCCGGCCCCAGCATGGCGGCGGCACCAGCGGCGGCACCGGCATTGAGGAGGGTGCGTCGGGTGGGGTTCATGGCGTGGCCTTGCAGGAGTTGTGAAGGGAGTTCAGCGGATGGCGGAGCGCGGCGTGGGCTGCAGGCGCAGCGTTTCCACCGGCCCGATCAAATGGGTGGCGATCTTTGCTTCCAACTGCCGCCAGGCGGCTGACTTGCGTTGCGACGCCAGAAACCGGCGGTGCTCCTCCACGCTGGCAAAGCGCGAAAGGCTGAGCAGCACGGTTTCGTTGTCGCGGATGGCAAGACGCGGGTAGGAGTTCTTGCTGTGCTCGGTGACGAATGTGGCCGCCGGTGCCCCGCCCAGTTCGCGCAGCAGTGGCATGACCTCGTTAGCGTGGAAGGCGGCGAACTCATCCTCTGCGCACGGCCTTAACAAGTAGGTGCTCGCCACGATCAACGAGGCAGGAATAGCGGCAGCCCCGGCGCGCGGACGCAAGGCAGGATCGGGCGGCGTGAACCCTGCAAGCGGACGCAGCAGCAACACGTTACTTGCGTCGATCATGGTGGCATTGGCTGCATTTCGGCGTGCCTGCCATACCGTGCCGGAATAGAAGCGATGCAGCGCATCGGCACGCACTTGCATATCGGCAAAACCACGCATCCACACCCAGCGGTCCGGGTCATCCAGGTTGCGAAAGGTGGCCAGCACCTGCGCGCCGCCTGCCTCCAACGGATCCAGAAATTCCTGCTCGAACATCCCAATGAGCGTGTCGCGCCCACCCGGTTGCATGGTGTAGTTGCGGAATTCGACAACAGTATGTGATGACATGGCGGGAAGCGGCAGGCAGCCGGCGGCGGCAAAGGTGAGAAAATCACGGCGGTTGGTCATGCCGTCACGATACGGGCGGGAAGCTGACAGGGTGCGTCAGGAATTGGTGGTGTTTCGAACGGCAGGCGCGAAGCCGGCCCGCCTAAACATGCAGATCGCCATTTGGCGCGCCTCTCGACGCCATTTCGGCCCACGGACCGCGCTGGTGCTGGGAACGGTTACTGTTGGTGCTGTTGCAGAAAGTCGCGGTCGTTGCATATTGCTTCTCACTTTACTAAAGGGAGATTGAGAGGGATTTTCAGCCGTTGCCGTGTGGTGACGACCGCAAATCTCCGTCCATCCCTCTTTGGAAAAGAGGGAAGTGCTTTGCATGCAGCGCGACACGATCAAGCGCTAAGAATTTCGACAAGCCATTTGAGTATTCCCCTTATCTGGATTGCGCCCCATGCGATTTCTCTTCATAGCCTTCCTTGCTCTCATCAGCGGCCATATCTTTGCCGAATCCCTCAACGACGGCCCATACGTGTTCCATCAGGAAAAAACCCCACAAGCCATCTGGGTGTGCACCGACCAGGTGAAAGCCTTGCCATTGCCCGCCGGTGCAAAGCTGTCGGCGCCCTGTGGTGATGTCACCGGTTTCGCGCTGAACGCCACCAATCCGATCGCGCCGGACCTGCTGCCGCAGCCAAAGCGCTGGGCGGCGGTGTCGGATATTCACGGGCAGTCAGCGGCTTTCCTGAACTTGCTGCGCGCACAAAAAGTGATCGGCGCGGCCAACCAGTGGACCTTCAGCGATGGTGTGCTGGTGATCAACGGCGATGTGTTCGATCGCGGGCCGCAGCAGACCGAGGCGTTGTGGGCTATTTATCGCCTCGGGCAGGAAGCCAGGGCGGCGGGCGGCAGCGTGCAGATGGTGCTGGGAAATCACGAGAACATGGTGCTGCGCGGCGACCTGCGTTACCAGCCGCCAAAATACCTGGCGGTGGCGAAGCTGCTGTTCCGCACGGTGCCGGAACTGTACGGCCCCGATACCGAACTCGGCCGCTGGCTGCGCACGCGCGCCACTGTGCTAAAGATGGGCGATACGCTGTTCGTGCACGGCGGCGTCAGCCCCGATCTGCCGCGACTCGCACCCGAACTCACGGCATTGAATGCCAAGGTGCGCGCGCGCCTCGCCGACAAGCGCGAGGACTACAAGGATGACCCGCAGGCGACCTGGCTGTTCGCCACCAACGGCCCGCTCTGGTATCGCGGCTACTTCCGCCTGCCACGCGCCAGCAGTGCGGAAGTCGATTCGCTGCTGAAGCAGTTTGAGGTGAAACGCATCGTGGTGGGCCACACCACGCGCGATGAAATCGTTTCGCTGTACGGCGGGCGCGTGATCGGCATCGATGCCGCACTGAAGGATGGCGCGCCGGGCGAATTGCTGGTCTGGGAAAACAACCGCCTCTGGCGCGGGCTCGCAGACGGTAGCCGCAAGGTGCTGGCCCCCGGCGACGACGACGGCACCGCAAACCAGCTGCTGCCGGATGCGGAAGATCGCGCAGCGGCCGCGAAGGCGGCTGCGGAAGCCGCGGCCCGGCGCTGATCGCGTCTGCCGTCGGGCCGTATTCACCCGCTCTTCAGCTTTTTCGATTGCATTGCTGCCAGAATAGGCGGCGCGCGGCCGGTGCCTGCCGGCGGCAAACTTTTTCTGGAAGGGATGCATGGCGTTAAACCTACGCAAGGCCATCGTTCGCAATGGCGTGGTGGTGGGCGGACTGTGCCTGCTGGTGAGCCTGGGCCTCTCGGTGGCCACTGGCGGCAAACTCGAAGCGAGCCTTGCCAGCATCGGCTGGCCGCTGTTGCTGGCGCTTGGAATCGGCGCCTTCACAGCGTGGCAGGTAACCGCACGCATCAAGAAGGGCGTGCTGGGTTCACTGCCGCCGGCAATGTCTTACTTGCAGTTGACGCGTGGCGAGCCGGTCAATGGAATCGACATCGACTGGCAGCCGATCGACGACTACGCCCTGCAACTGGAGGCGCGCGGCTTTACGCGGCTGGGCGATTTCACTCCCTTCCCCTTGAAGCCGAATTTTGTCGGCGTGGCCGCTTGTCTGGTGGACCGTGACGCCACCACGCTGGTGGAGATCCAGCAGATCCAGGTGAACAAGGCCCTGCTGCCGGCCGGCACCGGCGGTGTTGCGGGGATGCATGTGTCGATCATGTCGGTGTTCGGCGGCAACATCACCGCCACCACCACCGACCATGTTTTCATGTCGAGTAACTTCATCATCCGCGGTGATCACGGTGCCATCGCCACGTTCCCGGGCATGTCTCTGCTGGAGTTGCTCGACAAGCACACCCGGCTGCGCGCGCACCTGCGCGAGAAGACCGGCAAGTCGCCGACGCCCGGCCTCACCATGTCGCGCTACCTGCTGTTGATGCGGGAACGATTTGCGCAGGCGCGGCGACGCGTGACGGCGATGAGCGGTTACCGGATTGCCACCGAGATCGATGCCTTCGATGCCGAACCGCGCACCAACTGGGCCACCTCCTCGGCGGCATTGGCCGCGCTGCCGGTACGCAGTTTCGAGGAACTGGACGCCAGCGAATTCGTCGCCGGCCCGCCGGTGATCATCAATGCCACCGGCACCGAAGCCGCCGGACCGGGAAGCGCACCGGCAGCCACCGTGGTATCGCAGGCCATGGCCGCTTTACCGGACAACGGCGCACATGACGCTGCACGCGAGCAGATCAACAGCAGCGCCAACTGGTTCTACTGGGTGGCGGGCCTGTCGCTGGTCAACATCGTCGTTGCATTGGCCGGCAGCACCTGGGGATTTGCCATCGCCCTGGGCCTGCCGCAGTTGTTCATTGCGCTGGCTGCCAAAACGCCCATCGGCGGCGGCATTGCGCTGCACACCGTGTTGTTGTGGGCGCTGGCCATTGCCATCCCGTGCTTCTTCATCGCCTGTGGCTGGTTGGCGCGCTACCCGTCGCTCGCTGCGTTTGTGGCCGGCACGGTGGTGTTTGCCATCGACAGCCTGCTGTTCCTGCTGGCGGGCGACTGGATCGGCGTCGCCTTTCACGGCCTGGTGCTGTATTTCCTGTGGAAGGGCATCCGGCTCACACGCGAGCTGCGCAAGTCAGCGGCACGTTGAGCGCCGCCGGTGTGGCGGCCGGCCTAGTTGAAAATACCTTCAACGATGGCGCCGATGCCGTCGGTCACCAGGTCCACCAACCCACTGTCGGCCACCACCTCACCGGCCGAACCCATGGCATCGCCGGCAAAACTACCGACACTGTCGGCAAGGCCCGAGCCGAGATCACCGGTCAATGCATCGCCGAGCCCGCCGGCGGTCGTGCCGGCATCCACCAGTGACAATGAATCGGAAAGACCGGCGCCGGACAGAGCGTCGCTCAGCGTGGGCAGACCACCGGCAGTGGCGGCATCGGTCAGCACATCGGCACTGATCGGCACGGCGGCGAATGCGGAGGCCGGGCGCGATGCCATGCGCGCAAAGGCGCCGACAATATCGGTGCCGATGTCGAACATCAGGTAATCAAGATCGTAGTCGCGGCGTTCCGAACGCGCAGGCGCCGGCATGGGAGGTACCGGCCGCCCATGGCGCTGGCGCTCCTTCAGGTAATGGTCCAGCGCCTTTTGCGTGGCCTCCTTGTCCAACACCGACACGGCCGCGCCGCAGTAGGTGCAGGCGGCGTGGTGGGCGACATCGATCGGCCCGCCGCAGCTGCTGCATTTGATCTGTCGTACATGTGCGGCCAGTTTCTGCCGCTCGGCCAGCGTGAGGTCGCGCACGAATTGCTTCTCGCGCAGGAAATGCAGGAAGGTGGTGAGCCGGCCGTGGCCTTGCGTGCAGCGGTAATACTGGAAGCGGTTGTTGCGCGCGATGTCACTGGCCGCTTCCAGCGGGCTGCGGCAGCGTGCGCAACTGAGCTTTGACGACAACCGCGAGGTGGCAGCGCCCCCTTTGCTGTGAATGAACCGGAACAGGTCCACCACCCCGTCCGCCGACAGCCGCGTACTTTCGTGCGCATCAAACCAGATGGCATGGCAGGCGTTGCAGATGTCGATTTCCAGCGGGCGCACGTCGGTGCTTTCGAACTGGTGCCGGTGCATGGGCGCGGTGCAGTTCGGGCATTTGAGGTGGCCGGGCTCGATGGTACTGTCGGTCATGGCGGATCCATGCGCGTGGAACGAGATCCGATTGTAATCGGCGCGCTGCGCAAACGGCGGAACCGGACCGTAGCCGGATTAGGGGACTATTCCGCCTTGATGCCCGCCGCCTTGATCATGGGCCACCATTTCTCGATCTCGGCCTTCTGATGGTTGCGCAGCGCGTCCGGCGTTTGCAGTTCACGCGGCATGATCTCCAGGCCCAGGGCCGCCAGCCGCTGCTGCACCGCCGGGTCAGCGAGGCTTTCCATCACAGCCGCATTGAGTTTGGTGATGACGGCTTTGGGCGTGTCCTTCGGCGCCCAGATGCCGTACCAGATCGAGGTGTACATGCCGTTCAAGCCAATCTCATCGACCGTCGGAATGTCGGGAGCTGCGGGCGAGCGGGTCTTCGCCGTCACCGCATGCGCGCGGATACGGCCACCGCGTACCTGCGGCAGCGCATTCGATAGCTGGTCAACGATCAGGTCGATCTGCCCCGCCAGCAAATCCTGCAGCGCGGGTCCGCTGCCGCGATACGGCACGAATTCAAACTTCGCGCCAGTGGTGTTTTGCAGATAGAGCCCAGCCATGTGCGTGCCCGATCCCACCCCGGCTGTGCCGACCATGAGTGACTGCTTGCTGGTCTTCAGCCAGTTCAGCAGTTCCTCCGGCTTGGTGGCCGGTGCGCTCTGCTTCGAGACAATCAACATCGGATTGCTGGCCAGCATCGCCACCGGCTCGAAATCCTTCAGCAGGTCGTAGTTGAGTGGATAGATGGCGCCGTTGACCACATGCGTACTCCAGTGGCCGATGCTGAGCAGGTAACCATCCGGTGCGGCGCGCGCCACCCGGCCCACGCCAATCGTGCCTGCGGCGCCCGTGGTGTTGTCCACCAGCACCGCCTGGCCCAGCGCTTTTTTCATCGGCTCCTGCAGCAGCCGCGCCACGGTATCGACTGGGCCGCCGGCGGCAAAGGGCACCACCATGGTCACCGGACGCACCGGAAAGGTCTGCGCACCGGCCGTGGCGCAAAGCCCGAATATTGCGGCCAGTGCCGCGGCCTTCAGGGATGTCATCGTGAGTGCTCCTGTTCCGCTCGGTTGATGGTTATCGTGGCGGCGTCGGGAGATCGACCAAAGTCGTCGTCGCGCCCCCGGCCCGGCCAAACAGTTGGCCAATCTCCAGCACTGGTGCGCCTTCCAGGCCGAAAATGCCCGGAGAGCCGCGCCAATGCTGGTGCTCCTCAAGCCGGAATCTGGCGCGACCGGGCACGTGCTGTTGGTCGTTACTACGGCAACGACCGGCTGCTGCGCGCTTTCACGCCGGAAATATCGGCCGCGCTGATGCGTCCGGACAAATTGATGTCATACAGAAAGTTGCTCGCCGACACAGCCTGCGCGGCACGGCTTTTCTCGGCACTGGCCTGCTGGGTGCCGATGGTGCGGCTGCCGATCACATCACCCACCAGGAAGCCCACCGATACGCCAGTATTGAAGCTGCCGTTGACGCCGAGCAGCGTCACGTTGACGCGGCGCGCATCGGCGATACCGGTGAGATTGACGCCGACTTCGTTGCCGGCAATGACCGGGGCGCCGGCACTGCCGATGGCGGCACCGGCGGCATCGACCACGCGGACGCCGCCGACCGAACTGACCGCACTGCCAAACTGAAACACGATGTTGTGGCCGCTGCCGATCACGCGCGGCTCCACGGTCACGGCACCGGTCACCGGGACGTTGGCATTCAGGGGGAGGCTGTAGGGAATACCGCCGTGCTGTTTGCGCGAAAACGCGTTGGCGGTCAGGAAAGCGGTCTCAAATGCGCCGGCATCGCAGGCATAGGTACCGGTCGCGCGTCGCGCGGAATTGCGCTGGTCGGTGAGCAGCGGGCTGCCCGCATCATCGACGCATGACGCGAGCGGCACAAACGACAGGGCGGCCGATCCGGCGAGCGGTTTGCGGGTGAACGTCGTGCCACCGTTGTTTGCCAGGGCGGCCAGCGCGGGGGCGGTACCGTCGGCGGCATCGGTCGCACCGAGTCCCGGCACCGATGGGCGCCGCTGGACAAGGTTGTAACCCTGTGAGGTAAAGGCGCTGCCCGTGGGAACAAAGATGTCCTGGTCCGCATTGGCGGCGGTGAAATTGAGCTGTGCATCGCCGACGATGCTGTTGCGCAACAGCAGGCCCGTACCGACGACCGTTCCCATGTGAAGGTTGGCACCGGCGGCGCCGGCGCCGTTGGCGTCGATGGTGCTGTTGTAAATGCGTACGCTGCCGCGGCTCGCGTAAATCGCGCCACCCACCGTGGCGCCGCCACCGCCACCGGCATTGTTGTTGGTCAGCGTGGAATTGACGATCGTGAGCTGGGCGGCGGTACCGCCGGTGCTGGTGCTGAGAATGGCGCCACCACCGGCGCCAGTGACGTTGGACACCGCGTTGCCGGACAACTCGCAACCACGCAGCAGCAGGATGCCGCTGCCCGCCCCGGTGCTGACGTTGTAGATGGCACCACCCCCGTCAGCCGCCGAATTGCTGCGCAAGGCCACGCGCAACAGCGAAAGATTGCCGGTGTTGTAGAT
>CAYSKY010000017.1:0-19038 GCA_964431425.1 uncultured Burkholderiales bacterium | reverse complement strand
ATCCGGGACCGCTTAGAGCCGCGGGCTCAGCCGCCCTCGTCCAGCACGGTGTGCTCCGCCATGCGCTTGCGCTGGTGCCACAGCTGCCAGCCCGCCCAGTAGATCGACAGCAGCACCACCATTGCCCCCAGCTTGTGGAAGAGCCAGCCGATGCCCTGGGCGCGCTGGATGAGGCCGGTTTTGCCCAGCAGGAACATCCAGTCGTGGCCGCCCTGCTCGCCGGTATGCCCTCCCAGCAGCGTGAGTTGCGGATGCAGCGCGTCATACGCGTACGGGGCGATATCGAGCAGCGAAACACCGAACAGCCACAGGCCGATGGCCGCGCCAAAGGCATCGCGGTTTTTCAGCAGCAGCGCGCCACAGAGGATGGCAGGCATGATCAGCTGGCCCAGTGTGCCGCCGGCAATCATGATGAATTCGCCGAGGATCATGAAAATCATGTGGCCGGCCTCGTGAAACACCAGCAGCGGGCCGTGCAGGAACGATTCGCCCAGTTCCCCGGTGCGAAAGTCCATCGCGATCAATCGTACGCCCCACACGGTAAACAGCAACAAGAGTGCGGCCCGCGCCCAGAAACTGACCGGATCGACCCGCGCAGGAATATGCGTGATCGACGCCACCAGCTGCTCGCGCCAGCGGCGCGTGGGCGACTCCTCGTCCGATTCGTCCGGCGCGGCGGCGCGCGGCGGGGGCGGTGCACCGTACTTGGCCAGTACCAGCCCACAGGCGGGACAGGCGGCCGGCAGCGACTGGTCCAGCGGCAGGGGCGCGTGCTGGCACTTGGGGCAACGCAAGTAGGGCAGGGGCGGCGGCATGCAGCCATGCTAGCAATTATTTCGTCGCTGTCGCTGTCGATGCCTGTGCTGATCTGCTACTGAAAATGGAAACACCAGCATTGGCGCGGCTTCCAGGCCAAAAATGCCCTGCGATGCCCGTCAATGCTGGTGTTTGGGCCTGCGGCCAACGGCCGCGTGCATCACGCAACTACATGCTGGTCACACCGGGTAGCGGCTTGCCGGCGTAGTAGTCGTGGATTTCCTTGCTCCAGGTCGTGTCGGCCATGTTGGGCCACTTGTCCTTGTTGAAGCCCGGTGCGGCGGTGAGCCGCTCGGTTTCCACATCGAGCACGAAGCGTTTGTTCTGCGTATCCAGCGTCAGCGCCGACCATGGCACGGCAAACAGCTTTTCACCCATGCTGAGAAAACCGCCGAACGACAGAACCGCATAGCCGATCTTGCCGGTCTGCATGTCGAGCATGATTTCCTTGATGTCGCCGAGGTCTTCGCCTTTGGGGTTGAAGACATCGTTGCCGATCAGAGTCTCGGCGCCCATGATGCCCGGGCCCGGTCCGTGCGTGGCATCCGGCCCCGGCGGGGAAATGGCACCGTTCTTGTACATGCCGTACTGGTCGCGTTCTGTGTAGTTCATGTGATGTCCTCTATTGAATGTGTGCTTCGGTGATCCTGCGGAACTGTTCCTTGCGGTCGCCACGATCCACCAGCGCCCGCCCGATGACCTGGCCGGCGCGACCGCGATCCTGCAGCGGCAGGCTGCCAACGATGCGGCCGGCCATTTCGCGGATCCTGCCGGCCGCCGTCTGGACGTGGCCCTTGAGGTGATAAGTGTTCATGTGTGGCTCCAGGTTGTGGTGGCGCTGGTGAAGGTTGGCGGTGGGATGACGGCAGCCTCAACGGGCCGGCGCCCGGTGCGATTGCATGGAGTGCAGATTGCGCGCCACCGCGGCCCCGGTCTGTTCGGCAACGCGCTGTGCGACGCGCCGCCGCCAGCCGGCAGGGTTCGCCATCGCACCGACGCGGAGCGCGGCGGCGCCCAGTCTTGCGGCACCACGTGCGATGCGCCTTGTGCAACCTGCAAAGGGCCCGTCGCACCCTCACGGGAGAATCAGCATGAAACGCACGGCTTCAGCAGTCTGGACAGGAAACCTCAAGGAAGGCCATGGCAGCCTCTCGTCCGAAAGCGGTGTGCTGACGGCGACACCCTACGGCTTCAATACCCGCTTTGAATCGGGACCGGGTACCAACCCCGAAGAACTGATCGGTGCCGCGCATGCCGGTTGCTTCAGCATGGCGCTGGCGGCGCAATTGGGCGACTCGGGTGTCGCGCCGGAACGCATCACCACCTTCGCCGCCGTGACGCTGGAAAAACTCGACGATGGCTTTGCCATCACCCAGGTCCATCTCAGCGTTACCGCCAGCATTCCCGGCATGACGCAGCGCAACTTCGAAGCCTTTGCCGAGAAGGCCAAGCGCGGGTGCCCGGTCTCCAAGCTGCTCACGGCCACGATTACGATGGACGCAAAACTCGATGTGCCCGCATGAGGCCGTTCACGTTCATTGCGGCCCCACTGCTGTGTGCCGCGTGTGCAGGTGGATGCGGCGGGGAATCCGCGCTATCCGCTGACGCCGGGGTTGGCCCCAGGCCGGTCCTGCCCGCGCCCTCCTCCACGCTGATTCCGACCTTGAACATCGCCCCGGCAACCGGCTGGCCCGCCGACGGCAAGCCGGTCGCGGCAGACGGCCTTGAGGTGCGGGCCCTCGCACGCGGACTGGCGCATCCGCGCATGCTCCATGTCCTGCCCAACGGTGACGTGCTGGTGGCCGAGAGCAATGCGCCGGCCAAACACGATGCCAATGGCGGCGTGATGGGATGGATCCGGAAAAACGTCATGAAGTCTGCCGGGGCCGGTGTGGTCAGTGCCGACCGCATCACCCTGTTGCGCGACATCGGTGCCGATGGGGTGGCCAGGACCCGCACCGTGTTCATCGATGGCCTGCATTCGCCGTTCGGCATGGCGCTGGTAGGCGATGCGCTCTATGTTGCCAATACCGATGCCGTGCTGCGCTTTCCCTACCGCACCGGTGACACACGCATCGCCACCGCCGGCACCAAGGTGATGGACCTGCCGGCCGGGCCGATCAATCACCATTGGACCAAGGATCTGGTCGCCAGTGCGGATGGAACGCGGCTGTATGTCAGCGTCGGCTCCAACAGCAACATCGGTGAGAACGGCCTCGCCGCTGAAACCGGGCGCGCTTCCATCCACGAGTTCGACATCACCAGCGGCCGCGCCAGAATATTTGCCGGCGGCCTGCGCAACGCCAACGGCCTCGCATGGCAGCCGCAGACCGGCGCACTGTGGGCCGTGGTCAATGAACGCGATGAACTGGGCAACGATCTGGTACCGGATTACCTGACTGGTGTTCGCGACGGCGCCTTCTACGGCTGGCCGTACAGCTATTACGGACAACACGTCGATGTCCGCATGCAACCGGCGCAACCCGCCTTGGTGGCGACCGCCATCGCACCCGACTACGCGCTCGGTTCGCACGTGGCGCCACTGGGCCTCGCGTTCAGCAACGGTGAGTTGTTGCCGGGTCGATTTCGCAATGGCGCGTTTGTCGGCGAACACGGCTCCTGGAACCGTAAACCGCATAGCGGCTACAAGGTGGTGTTCATTGCTTTCGAAGGCGGGCTGCCGGTCGGTCTGCCGCAGGATGTTCTCACCGGGTTTCTGAGCGCCGGTGGTGAAGCCCGGGGACGCCCGGTCGGTGTGGCGATGGATCGCAGCGGCGCACTGCTGGTGGCGGATGACGTCGGCAACATCATCTGGCGGGTGACCGCGGCATCGCCCTGAGGCGGCGCAGCAAATCCCAAAAAAACAACGCCGCCCCGAAAATGCGGGCGGCGAAGGAGGAGAGACGATACGACGGCGGGCGATGCGCCTAGTGCTTGGTCGCGGTGATGACCTGGAAGTTGCCGAAGAAATACGTTTCGCGCTCGCAGGTCCAGCCGCCCATGTCGTTGAGGCAATCCAGCGGATCGTGCGAATCCCACAGTGCCAGGCCCAGCGGTTCGAACACCTTGAAATAGGTCCAGCTCAGGGCACGCAGCACCCAGGGATTCGGGCGATGGAACTCGGCCAGGTACAGCTTGCCGCCGGGGGCCAGCATGCGGCCGGCTTCAGAGAGTGCTTTCTTCTTCAGATCATGTGGCAGCTCGTGCAGCAGGAAAAACATCACGTTGGCTTCGGCGCAGCCTTCGGGCTGTGTCATGGCGGTCGCGTTGTCCTTGATGAAATCGAGCTTCGGCGGATAGTGACGCAGCTTGCGCTCGGCGTGGTCCAGTTCGTTCTGGATGATGTCCGCCACCAGGATGCGCGCGGCACCGGATTCGAGCGAGGCCTCAACGACGCGCGGGATGACATTGCCGAAGGCGCAGGAGGTGATCAGCACTTTCTTGTTGCGCAGGTCGGTACGCCGCAATCCGTTGACGATCTTCGACACCAGCCGGTGGTACTGGAACAGCAGGATGCCGGAGATGATGGGCTGGAAATCCACCAGCTTGATCAGCCCCATGTTGGAATAGATCGGATAGACGTGTGCACCTTCGCTGTGGCGCGCCGACGTGAAACCCCGCACCAGCAGGGCACCGCGTGTCACCACAAAAAAGAACAGTGCTGTAAAGGTCAGGAGGAAAAACAGGCCGACGCCTCCGTTCATGATCCAAGTGTTCATGTCACTCCCCAGATTAGTAAAAAATTCGCGCCGGGAACGGCGCTTCAGGCATCGCGGACAGGCCCGTCGTTCGCATCGGGAAGAATCCGGCGCCGGCTTTCCCGTTGGGGGAAGCGGTTTGGCGTGGATGGTTCGGCTGTTTCATCTTTTCCCGAGGTTTCCGGCAGGTCGTTGCCGTTGATTGATGCGGATTAACTATGAGCCGATGCCCGACCCTGAATTTGATGTTTATCAATGTCCGCGCAATTGACCGGCAATCCGCGAAAGGCGCGACTGCCCTAGGCAGAAATAGGTGAATCCCCGATTCCTTGCTATGCTTGGCCCAAATCAGGTTGCGGAAAGCGCTGACAGCAGGTGGAAGCGACACAAAAAACAAGACCGGGCATTGTCACGAGGCGCCCGACGGGAGGAATGGGCATGGCGCGGCGAGCTGCCGACAGTGCCGACACGGCCATCGCGCCACCCGACCCGCTACAGCCGTTGCGCAAAGACTTCCTCGACCGCCTCTGGACCGGCATGCTGGTGCTTGCACTGCTGGGCACCCCCATCTCGGTACTGCGCACCCAGCTGACCGGCTGGCAGCCTGTCTACATCATGCATGTGGTGATCGGCATCGCCGGCGTGCTGCTGTACTTCGCGCGCGAACACATTCCATTCAACGCCAAGACGGCGATCATGATCGGCTTCTATTGGGCGATCGGTGTCACGGGGCTGTTCACGCTGGGCCTCATGGGTGCCGGGGTGTGGTTCCTGGTGATGAGCGGCCTGCTCATGAGTACCTTTTTCTCGCCGCGCGCCGGCCTCGTCACCGCCTTGGTCACGGCGGCGCTGATCATGATCGCGGCGTGGCTGTTCACCAGCGGCACGCTGCTGTTGCCGTTCGACGCCAACATCTACGCCACCAGCGTGGCCGGCTGGGCCACCCTGCTGGTGGCGACCTCGGTGATGCCGGTGATGGTGTTCTCCGCCATCAGCGCGTACCAGAAGACCATCGTCGAACTGTTGCACGAGGTGCAGGCGCAACGCGACCAGATCGCCGAGCAGGCCGCGCGCGATTCGCTCACCGGCCTGCCGCTGTCCACCCTGGCCAACGACCGCCTGCAGATGAAAATGCACGCCGCGGTGCGCAACCGCCGCAAGGTGGCGGTGTGCTTTGTCGATCTCAACGGCTTCAAGCGTGTCAACGACACGCTGGGACATGCGGCCGGCGACCAGTTGTTGCAGTCGGTGGCCGGGCGGCTGATGCGCAGCGTGCGCAGCAAGGACACCGTGGCGCGGGTCGGTGGCGATGAATTCCTGATCCTGCTGGGGGACCTCAATGACCGCTACGAGGTGGCACCGGTCGCACAGAAAGTGATCGATGCGGTGTGCTCGCCCTACAGCTACGAATCGCAGACGGTCCGGCTTGGCGCCAGCGTGGGCATCGCCATCTTTCCCGAAGACGCCGCCGACATCAACACCCTGCGGCGGCTCGCCGACCGCGCCATGTACCAGGTCAAACGCGACGGCAAGAGCGGATACATTTTCGCCGACCCCTCGGTGCCACTCAGCGAGATCCCGCTGACGGCGTAGGCGCGCGGCGGGCGCGAGTCAAAGGCCCCGGGCCTTCAGCGCCGCCATCTCGAAGTCGCCGTCGTCCACCAGCCGCTCCCAGCCCTCGAACCGCCCCAGCCCCAGGCTGCGTGCCATCGACAGCAGCAGGCTTTGCCCTGCCGCCGCACGTTCGGGCTGCAGTTGATAGACCGGATCGTCAAAAGCCGCCTCGGGTGTGGTGATGCGCCAGCCGCGCGACTTGAACATGGCGATGATGTCGTCCATCCACAGTGCATTGATGAGGTTGTGGTGCATCAGCATCACCTGCGGGATGTCGCGGCCCTGCAGTTTCTTCGACAGTTCGCGATAGGCCTCGGCGCGCTGCCAGACGTGGGCCAGATACGCCTGCTTGATCGGCGTGACATCGGCCACGGCGTTTTTCTCCAGCACCTCGCGCAGCTTCGCGTCCAGCCGCCAGTCGCTGGTATCCAGGCTCACGTAGGCGTTGCGGTAGCCCTGCTCCTTGAGGAACTGGCGCATGCCGTCGCGCTTCTCGGGGGTGTTGCCTTCGCGCAGGTAGGTGAAGCGAAACCACTTGCGATAGCCCGGCAGGGTGCGGATCACCGCATCGCAGTCGAGCAGCTCCTTCTGGTATTGCACGAGCGTCACCGCGCTGCCGTGGAGATCAAGGTGGGTCACCGTGTGATTGCCGACCGCGTGGCCCGCCTGGCCCCAGGCGCGCGCCAGCGCTAGGCCTTCCGGCCGGTCGGCGCCGTTGGCGATCGTGACGAACAGCGCCGACTTCACGCCGTGCTTTTCGAGGGCTGCAAGCAGCGCCTGGTTGCGCTGGCCGGGCGACATCAGCGGCGTCTGGTGCAACTGCGGGCCGTCATCAAACGTGAAGGCAACCGACTGCGCAAATGCCAGCCACGGGAAGAAGGCCAGACAGGCGGCAACCAGGGCGCGGGAAATTGAAGGCAAGGATGAATGCATGGCGGCGGGCGTGAATTTTTCCAAAGCGAGACTATAACGGCCAGTGACCGTACTTAACGTGGATCAACACGCGCCGGCGCCGGGCTGTCATCCTGAATCTGTTCCCAACTCGCGGCGTCCGGCCCGCCAGGCCGCACCCGGCCGACCATGCCCCAGGCACTTTCCCATCATCCCGGCGAACCAACCCCGGCATCGCTCGCCCATCCCCTGCCCCGCTACCTGCTGGCCACCCGTCCGGCGTTCCTGAGCGTGACCCTGTTCGGCGTGCTGATCGGGCTGTCATCAGCGTGGGCGGGCGGCATCGCCATCTCGCCGCTCACGGCCATCGTCACCCTGCTGTTCGCCCTGGTCGCGCATGCGGGCATCAATGTGCTCAACGATTATTACGATGCCCTCAACGGCACCGACGACGCCAACACCGAGCGGGTCTTTCCGTTCACGGGCGGCAGCCGTTTCATCCAGAACGGCGTGCTGACCCGCCGCGAGACGCTGGCTTTCGGCACGGCGCTGATGGCCGCGGTGATCGCCGCCGGGCTGTGGCTCACGGCGGTCTCAGCGCGCGGACTGATCGCCATCGGCGCGGCCGGTGTGTTCATCGGCTGGGCCTACTCGGCGCCGCCGCTCAAGCTCAACAGCCGCGGCTGGGGCGAGGCCTGCGTGTGGGCCGGCTTCGCGCTGCTGGCAATCGGCGCCGATTTCGTCCAGCGCGGGCTGTTCTCAGTTGCGCCGGTTGCGGCCGGGGGTGGTTACGCACTGCTGGTGACCAACATTCTCTACATCAACCAGTTTCCGGATTACAAGGCCGACCTCGCCACCGGCAAGCACCATTGGGTGGTGCGCCTCGGCCCCCATCAGGCGCGCTGGTTGTACGTGGCGTTCGCACTCGCCGCCAACCTCTGGCTGGTGGCGGCGGCGGCCGGTGGCCAGCTACCCAAACTCACGTTGCTTGCGCTGGCGCCGGCAGCGCTGTCATTGCTGGCTGCGCGCGATCTTCTGCAATACGCAGAAACGCCACAGAAGCTGGCACCCGCCATCCAGAAAACCATCGCCGCAGCCTGCCTGCACGGCGCACTGGTGGGCGCCACGCTTGCCCTGTCCCGCGTGACCGGCTGAGCGTCGGCAGCCGCGCCGCCCTGTGCGGCGGAGGACTTGTTCGACATCATCGACCGGCCGGAATGCTATCCGCAGTTCCTGCCCTGGTGCCGGTCCGCCACACTGCTCGAACGCAGCGACACCGTCACCTCGGCGCGGCTCGACATCGATTACAAGGGGCTGCATATGCAGTTCACCACGCGCAATCCCAAAGTGCGGCCGAACCAAATGTTGATCGAACTGGTAGACGGCCCGTTTACCGCCTTCCAGGGTGAATGGCGGCTGATTCCGCTTGCCGCCGGCGCCTGCCGCGTGGATTTTTCACTGCACTATGCGTTCCGCCACAACGTCATCACGGCGCTCTCGGGGCATGTATTCGAGCACATCGCCGACACGCTGGTGGACGCCTTTGTCGCACGCGCGCTCGAACCCTGCGCCACCTCGCCCGCCGGCACCTGAGAACGCAGATCCAGCATTGGCGAACCTTTCCGGGCAAAAATGCCCTGGATGCCTCACCAATGCTTGAGTTTGTACTGCCGGGGCGGCGCCAAACACAACGCGAGGCTGGTGCCCGGGTAAACGACGGAAACGTCTGGCCTGCGGCCGTCTGCAGGCGATTAGCCTGTCAGATGCGGATATCCGCCGGCGGCGGTCCGGCCGCTTCGCCGTGTTCCAGCCGGTAGATCCACGCCAGCACTTCCGCCACTGCGAGGTACAGGGCCGGCGGAATATGTTCATCCAGGTCCAGTTGCATCAGCAGCGCCACCAGTTCCTTGGATTCATGCACATACAGGCCGGCGCTGCGGGCGCGCTGGATGATGGCTTCGGCGAGGTAGCCGCGCCCCTTGGCCACCACCTGCGGCGCGGTGGAGCCTTCGCGATAGGCCAGGGCCACGGCCACTTGCGGGCTATCGGTTTTTTTCATCCTGCTTCACCGTCAGCGAAAGTACATGCAGGCCGCCTGCCTCAATAGCTTCGCGCAGATCCGGGCGGGCGCCGGCCAGTGTATCCACCGTCCCGGCGTCGCCGGCCCGGAAGGCCACGCTGAGGCCGCTGGCCTCGAAGTTCAGCACCGCCTCGATCTCACCCAGCCCCGGCAATTGCAGCCGCAGGCTGGTGGACCAGTGGCGCGCGCCAGCCGGTGCTGCCGGCGACTCCGCACGCGGGCTCTGTTCTTCTACGCGCCAGGCCAGCTGCTGGCCGGGCCAGACTTCGCCCTGCCACATCAGGCGGCCCGATTCGAGGGTCTGCAATTGCTGCTGCACCATGGCCACGGCGTCCTTGTGCACCGGTAGCGACCCGGTGGCTTCCCCGGCCAGGTCGGCCGCACGCCGCAGCGCGGGCGCTTCGGCGGCCTGCGTGGCGTTGTCGGCGGACGATGCCGCCGGGCGGCGCGGGAACGGCAGTTGCGCCAGCCGGCCCTGCGGCTCGGCCAACAGTTCGGTCACCGCAAGCTTGCCCACCACCCAATCAGCCTGGTGCGATTCGTAAAACAACCCGCTGCGCAGCAGGCTGGTGCGCAGCGCACCGGCCAGTTCGGCGGGCGCGGTGGGTGCGCCCGCGATGAGCGGTGCGGCCTGTTGCATCGCCGGCGACGCCAGCTTGGGCTGGCCGGCGATCTGCTGCAGCAGCGAACTGAGGCGGGTGCCGGTATCGCTCAGGCTGACACGGCCGGCGGTGAGTGCGGACAGCGGCGGGCCGCGCGGCGAGTCGTGCGGCATGGGCGCGTCGCGCCCCAGTGCCAACACCAGTTTGGGCACGTTGGAAACCACGCGCATTTCAAGGCGGTCGCCCGGCTTGGCCGGCATGGGCAGGTTCACGTCCAGCTTTTCGCCGTTGGCCAGCACCTGGTAGCGGCCGTTGGCCAGCGCCGCCACCACTGCGACGTCGATACGCTGCCCGGTCACAAAGCGGGTCTCCATTTGTGCCGCCTGCAGCGCCTGCACGGGCGCCGGTGCGCTGACGGTATTGCGCACCAGTTGCTGCAGCTGACTCAGGCCTTCGACGGGAAGCATGGTGAATCGGTCTCGGCAGACCCACCCTGGGGCCCGCAAAAAGGGTTGTGCGGCCATTGCCCGCGCGCTGTGCGCACGGGTGCCATGCCGCGATATTCGGTTATCGGCAGGATTGGCGCGAAATCAAGCCATTACCGCCTGGCGCACGCGCCGCCGGTCGGCCCGCCCTCAACTATTGGCAGGGAATGCCGAGAAAGCACATGAAGTCATGCGCGGATTTGGACGGGCATTGGCGCGTTTTTTGGGCCTTCAACCCGGAAATGGAAGCGCAAGATGGCATTGAGGCGTGTGGGTTGGCGCACAGCCAGTCCGGGCAGCGGCCCCCACACTGACGGTAACGACGTTGTGGAATCCGAGGAGACCTGCGATGGGACACCGCCACACTGGAATACACCGCACCAATCACCCGCGCCACGGGTATGTGCCGTTTGCCAGCGCCGACTTTGATACCCGCAGCATCCTGCTGCAACGCCTGCAGTCTTTCATCGAAACCTCGCGCGACCAGTTCGACGAGCGTGACCTCGACAGCACCGACTGGCGCGCCGCCGATGACGCGCTTGAATGCGTGTATGCCGCCTGCGCCAAACGCCAGCCCATCACCCAGATCGAGCAACTGTGCCATCGCGCCCACCGCTACATTGAAGCCGCGGTCGAGACCTCGGCGCTGCAGTCTTACTACGACGGGCGTCTCTGAGTTGTCCCGGCGGCCACGGCCGCCAACTTGCCGCGCTAGTACACCTGGCGGGTGATCACGCGGATATAGTCCGTGGACCCGATCGTGTAGCGCATCGTCCCGTTCACGGCATCGGTAAAAGAAAGCGTCATCGTACCCGCTTTCACCGCCACCTTGTCGGCCGCGTTCCATGCCGCCGTGATGGCGGTGCCGCCGCTGACGCGATAGAAATCGCTGGTGCAGGCGGTGCCGGACAGTTCACAGCGCGGAGCGACATACCAGACCGGCTTGCCGGCGTCATCGTAGGTGTACCAGGCGGCGAAGACGATACCGAACTGCTGGCTGATCGACAGCCCCCAGCCGGATTCGTTGGTGTTCCACCAGAGGTCGGTGTAGTCGATGGCCGGCGGCGTGGTGCCGGAGGCGAGCGGCTGCAGAGTGATGGCTTTGCTGGCAGTGATGCCGTTGATGGTGAAGCTGAAAGTGCCGGCCGAGGTGCTGGCAAAGGCCAGCGAACCGGTGCCGACCTTTTCAACCACACGGGAATTGCCGTTCCACACCTGGGTGGGCGGCGTGGCGCCGGTCACCTTGAACACATCGCCGGTGCAGCTCGTGGTCGTAAGCGGACAGTTGGGGATTACATACCAGATCGGGTTCTTGCCGGCGTCGTAGGTATAGATGGCAGCGAACAGCAGGTTGCCGTGCTGGGTGAGGCTCATGCCCCAGCCGTCTTCAGCAATGCCCGCCCACCACAGGCCCTGGTAGCTGTTCGCCACCGCGGTGGTCGCACTCAGCAGCACGAAGTTGTTTTTCTTGTACAGGTTTTCGATCAGCGGTGAGGCCAGCGGCAGCGAATCAAAGGGACTGCCGGCATTGACCAGCGGCAGGCGCGCAATGGCGTCGACCACCGCCATGCTGCCGTGTGTCACTTCACCAAACACGGTGAAGCCGCCGTTCTGGTTGTCAAGATTGGCGCTGTTGTCGGCGAGGTTGACGAACCACTGCGAGGTCGCGCTGTTGGGGTCGCCGCCGGACTTGGCCATGGCCACTGTGCGGCGCTTGTTGGAGCGCGAAGCGCTGAATTCGTTGACCACCGGTGCGTCGGTGGTCACGTCAAGCACCCGCGCCTGCGTGTCGTCCCAGATATAACCACCGCCCTGCACCACAAAGCCGGGCACGCTGCGATGAATGAAGGAATTCACGTACCGGCCGCTATTCACATAGGCCAGGAAATTGGCCACCGTGCGCGGCGCGGCGGCGTCGTAAAGCACGATGTCGATGGCCCCGAGGTTGGTCTGCAGCCGGACGATGGTGGCCGATGCCAGGGTTGACAGGGACAGCAGGCAGCCAAGCGCCAGCAGGCGGGAGAGAAAGCGCACCGTAAAAAACATGAACAAGCCTCGAAAACCGGATGATTAAACAGAAGTGATGTTGCGAACGCAGCACCGAGGATGAAATGGTCTCATATCCGGCCGCTGTTGCGGCGCGCACCACCGCGCGGGCGCCCGGCGGATTGTTGCATGTTGGTAACGCCGCCGCGCTCAGGTTTCGCGGGACGCCTTGATGCGATCGCGCTCTGCCTGCTCGCGGATCACCTCGCCGATCTCCTGGATCACCGCCTTCACATCGGCCTTGCGCTGGTCGCGCACGAAGCGGCCGGTGAGCGGTGAATCCGGCGTGAGGCCGCCGCTTTTGTACAGGGCCCAGATCTCGCTGCCGTAGTCGGTGGTGAGCAGCGCCGGGGCAAAGCCGCCGAACCAATTGCGCAGGTTGGCCACATCGCGCTCCAGCATCGCGGCGGCGCTGTTATTGCCGGCCGCGTCCACCGCCTGCGGCAGGTCGATGATCACCGGGCCGTCGGTGGCCACCAGCACGTTGTATTCGGAAAGGTCGCCGTGCACCAGGCCTGCACAGAGCATGAGCACCACCTGCCGGATCAGCACATCGTGATATTCCACGGCCTTGTCGGGCGTGAGCACCACGTCATTGAGGCGCGGCGCCGAATGGCCCTCGGCATCGGTCACCAGTTCCATCAGCAGCACGCCATTGAAAAAGTTGTAGGGCGTGGGCACGCGCACGCCGGCGGCGGCCAGCCGGTGCAGGGCGTCGACCTCGGCACTCAGCCAGGCTTCCTCCTGCTGCTCGCGGCCGAAGCGCGAGCCCTTTTCCATGGCCCGCGCACGCCGGCTGTTCTTCACCTTGCGGCCTTCGGTGTACTGGACGGCCTGACGGAACGAGCGCTTGTTGGCTTCCTTGTAGACCTTGGCACAGCGGATTTCTCCGCCGCAACGCACCACAAACACCACCGCCTCCTTGCCGCTCATGAGCTGGCGCACCACCTCATCAATCAGACCTTCCTCGGCGAGGGGCTGCAGGCGTTTCGGAATTTTCATCGATGCTTTCGTTCAGGGAAGTGCGACGGTTGCCGTGTCGACGCCGGAATGGAGGGAAGCGGCATCTTACGCACGCCGCCGGGACTCGACCAACATGAGCTGCCCCTGTCCGCACGCCACGCGTCGCAGCCAGCCCCGAACTGTACGCCATCGCACGGAGCGGCGCCGCACATCGGCCTAACCTGATTCATGGCCCGGACCGGCGCCAAGCACCTGTGCAGCCGTTTGCCGGGCGCCCGCTGCGATTCAATTGGAGAGAGTAATGCGTGCCGGCACCATCTGCGTGTTGTTGGGTTGGGCGGCCTTTTTTGCATTTGTCCTGGTGCAGCCCGCTGTGGCGCTCGCCGAAGGCAGCACACCCGCCGGGCCCACACCGTTCGCCATCCCCGTCCCCGGCATGGCACCGGCGACGGACCCCGCCACACGTGCCGGCGAGAACCCGAAGCCGGATCTGTCGGCGCAGACGGCTGTCAACAAGAGCTACCTGATTCCGGCGCTTGAAATCGTCGGCTTCGATATCCTTTTGAATCGGTTCAACCAGCGCAGCAGTCCGGACTATGACGTCACCATGCGCTCCATCCGCCGCAACCTGCGCGGCACCTGGGTGACCGACAACGACCCTTTCAAGGTGAACCAGCTCGGCCATCCCTATCAGGGCTCGATGTACCACGGCTTTGCTCGCTCGGCGGGCCTCTCCTATTGGGAATCGCTGGCCGCCACCTTTGCCGGCAGCGCCGCCTGGGAAATCGCCGGCGAGAATACGCCGCCCTCGCGCAACGACCAGATCGCCACCGGCGTCGGCGGCACATTTCTCGGGGAAGCGTTGTTTCGCATGTCCAACCTGGTCCTGGAACAGTGGGACGGTGTGGGCCACAACTGGCGCGAGGTCGCCGCCGCCGTGATCTCGCCATCGACCGCTTTCAACCGGTACGCATTCGGCAAACGCTTCGGCGCCGTTTTCGCCAGCCGCAACCCCGTCTACTACAGCCGCCTGCAGCTCGGGTTCAGCGGTACGGCGCAGAACAACCAGGGCACCTCGACCACACGCCTGCGGCGCAACGAGGGCCTGGCTGATTTTTCCATCGATGTCGGCATGCCCGGCAAGCCCGGCTACGACTACGACCGCCCGTTCGACTACTTCCATTTCCAGGGCACGATTTCAAGTGCCAACGGCTTTGAGAATGTGATGACGCGAGGACTGCTGGTTGGCCGCACCTATTCGGCCGGCGACAATCATCGCGGGGTGTGGGGCCTGTACGGCAACTACGACTACATCGCCCCGCAGACCTTCCGAATCTCCACCACCGGCCTGTCGCTCGGCACCAACGGCCAATACTGGCTGTCGAAGTCGGTGGCCCTGCAAGGAACCGCAACGGCTGGCGTCGGGTACGCGGCGGTGGGCACCACCCGCGGCACCGAAGACGAACTCGATTACCACTACGGCGTCACGCCACAATTGCTGTTGTCGTCGCGGCTCATTTTCGGCGACGCGGCCGCTTTCGACATCACGGCACGCGAGTACTACGTCAGCCGCACCGGCGGCGCCAACACCGGAGGCCGCGACAACATTGCGCGCGTGGATGCTTCCATGACCCTGCGTGTGTATCACCAGCATGCTGTGGCCTTGAAATATGTCTATTCGCGGCGCGATGCCACGTTTCCAGGCTTGGGTTCTCGCCTGCAATCGCGTGGCACGGTGGGCGTTTTCTACACGCTGTTGGGCAAGGATCGGTTTGCGGCGGTGGATTGGCGCTGAGAAACGGTGCAAACCGCGGCTAGCCCGATTCGACGCAGTTGCGCCCGCCCTGCTTGGCGCGGTACAGCGCCGCATCTGCGCGCCGCATCAGCGACTTGATGTCATCGCCCGGCCGGTAACAGCTCACGCCAAAGCTGGCCGTGCGCGGGCCGGCCACGGCAATGTCTAGTGCGGCCAGCGCCGCGCGGATTTTTTCGGCCACCATGGCGGCCTCCTCGACCGGCGTGTCGATGCACACCAGCAGGAATTCCTCACCACCCCAGCGCCCGGCCAGGTCGGTTTTGCGAATCCCGTTGCGCAGCACGCCCGCCACTTCCACCAGCACGGCATCCCCCACATCGTGTCCGTGGGTGTCGTTCACGTTCTTGAAGTGGTCGATGTCGACGAGGATCAGCGACAGACTGTGCGGATGCCGCCCGCAACGCGCCAGTTCCTGCGCAAGTGCAACTTCGAGGCGCAGCCGGTTGGCGAGACCGGTGAGCCGGTCCGTGGTGGACAATGATTCCAGCTCGCGGTTTTTCTCCACCAGCTGCGCCTGCAGGGCCTTCAGTTCCTCAAGGGCGCGGGCGGTCTCGCGGCGCGCTTCCTCGGCGGCGCTGTAGGCGTGGCCGTTGGCCAGCGCGATGGCACCGTAGGCGCACAGGGTGCGAAAGATGGCGGTTTCGCGCTCGGCGTAGGCATCCGCCTGCCGGGACTGGATGGTCATCGCGCCCAGCGTCTGCTCGCCCACCTTCAAAGGCGCAAACATCTGGCTGAGGCTGGGCAGCGTGCCGGGAATCAGATTGCCGTGCGGGGTGTCGGCGTCTCCGCCGTCGGTCAGGACGATCTCACGGCCCTCACGTACGCAGCGCGCCAGGTTGGAGGTTGGGCTGTCGAGCGCGATGCGGTGGCGCGGCAGGGTCTCGCCGGCCTCGACAATCAGCGCGCTCATCAGTGCGCGGCCGTCGTCGTCCACCAGGTAGATCGCAAAGTGGGTGGCATCAAGCAGGCTGTGTACATGGCGGTCGAGCGCGCCGAATACCGACGCCGCATCAAGGCTGGCGGTAATCTCGCGGCCGATCTTGCCGAGGTCCTCCAGCGTGGAATTTGCCGCCAGCAGCGCGTCGGCGCGCCGCGCCTCGGTCGCTGCCAATTGCTTGTGATGTTCGGTCTCCGCGTGGATGCGTTCGGTTTCGTGGCGCACCTGCAGGGCCAGCGCGCGGTTGCCGGCCTCCTTGCTTTCAACCCGCTGGCGCGACACACCGGCCTGCAACGCCAGCCGGTAGGCGCGTTCCGGGTCGCCCTGCGCGGCATACTCGGCGGCGGCCTCTTCCAGCAATCCGTGCGGCACGTTGTAGCCCTCGATGCCCTCGGCGAGCGCCAGCGCTTCGTTGAGGGTTTGCAGCGAGCTGACGCCCGCCGTTTTGACAGGCAATCGCCGGTGCAGGCCCGCCGCAATCCGCAGCAGTTCGATCTGCTTGGCCCGGTAGTTGTTCTCACGGCACAGCGCCAGGCATTCATCCACCAGTGAAAGGGCGGCGGCCGGGTCACCCAGGCCGGCCAGCGCTTCGGCGCGTCCGCGCAGCGCATCGGCCAGCATGTCCTTCCAACCCAGTCCGCGGTAGCGGGCCTCGGCCAGGCTGAACCAGTCGCGCGCAGCCTGGTATTCGCCCAGTGCCAGCGAGACCTCGCCCAGTCCCTTGAGCACGGCGGCATGACTGCCGGAGCCAGCGGATGGTTCCAGCGCCACCAGCGCATCAGCCAGGTGTGCGCGGGCGGACTCGTGGTGCCCCAACTGGCCCAGAACCTCTCCGGTGCTGGCCAGCAGGTCGCCAACGAGCATCGGCCAGCCGGCGGCGCGTGCCATGGCCAGACCGCGCTCCGACCACTCCAGCGCAAACGGCGGATTGTTCAAATTCAGGAATGCGCCGCACACCCCCGAGGCGCCGATGATGGCTTGCCGCAACTGCCCCGTCTGCAGGGCGGCCGCGTACACCTGCTCGTACCGGCGCGCAGCCAGGCCGAATTCGTTGCCGAGGCTCGCCAGGCGTGCCGCCGCCGCGCCCACCCAGGCTGCAACCGCCGGATCTGCGTCACCTGCTTCGCCGAGGCGGTGCGCTTCGAACTCGGACCGTGCAGCCGCCGAATCCGTAAACGCATTCAGGTAGATGCCGCGGGCCACCGCCATGGTGTGTCGCTGGCGGTCGCCGGCGGCAAGGTAGGCAGCCACCGCGCGCGCCGCTTCCACCGCTCGCTGCTGGGGACTGCCGCGGTCCACACACAGGTACACGCGCAGCCAGTGTGCGTCGCCGACGCCGGTCGCATCATCCAATGCTGCAAACGCCGCCTGCGCTTCGTCCACCAATGCCTCAGCCCGGTCGAGGTCGCCGGACAGCCAGGCGGCCTCACCACGGATCAGTTGCACGCGCGCAAGTGCGCGCGCAGTTTCAATATTTTTGGGGGCTGCAAACAGTACAGTCGCAATCTTGTCCGCGAGTGCAATTGCACGCCGGGTGTCGCGCTGCCGCAGGTGCCAGGCCAGCGGCAACAGCACCTCCAGGGTGCGAGGCGCACCAGTCGACGCCATCTGCGTATCGAGCTGTGCATCCAGCGGTTCGACTTCGTGGTTGTGCGCGAACAGTTGCATTATTCTTATCGGCCCTGATGCCCCCAAGATAGCATCGACAGGCCGCACCCGCCACTACGCCTGACAACCCGCTACCCGCCGCGACGCGGGTGCGCTCGAAGGCGATTCAGGCCGCGGGCGGCTTCGGTGGCAGGCCGGCGCGCATCTTGCCGATCACTTGCTGTGCGCCGGCTGCCATCAGGCGCGCATCGGAAGCGATGGTGACGAACTGGAAGCCCTTGGCGATGCGCTTCAAGGCCGCTTCAGGCGTGCCGTTATGGATGCCGGCCACCACGCCGTGCGCCTTGGCGCGGGCGAGGATGTGGTCGATGGCCGCGTCCACGGGCGGATCGACATCGTCGAACGTGGGCGTGCAGTTGAGTGCCAGCGACAAATCGGAAGGACCGATGTAGACCGCATCCAATCCGGGCGTGGACAGAATCTCGTCGAGGTTCTCCAGCGCCTTCGCGGTTTCAATCATGGCGAAGGTGACGATAGTTTCGTTAGCGTGTTTTGGGTAATCGGCACCGCCGTAGAGCAGTGCGCGGATCGGCCCAAAGCTGCGGGTGCCCTGTGGCGCGTAGTGGGTATAGGCCACCAGTTTCTCGGCATCCTCGCGCGAATTGACCATCGGGCAGATGACGGCATACGCGCCGGCGTCGAGCGCCTTCATCAGGATGCCCGGCTCCAGCCATGGCACGCGCGCCACCGGCACGGTGTTGGTGGTGGATATGGCCTGCAGCATCGGCACCATGCCGGCGTAGTCGATCACGCCGTGCTGCAGGTCGATGGTCAGCGAATCCCAGCCCTGGTGGGCCATGGTTTCGGCGGAAAAACCGTTGGGGATGGCCAGCCAGCCGTTGACGACCGCGCCACCGGATTTCCAGATAGTGCGAAGGCGGTTTTCTCTCATGGTGTCGCTCTCAGTTTGATTGATATGTGGTCGGAATCATCATCCACTGCTGCTGACTCATTCATTGCGGTAGCTCCTTCCCCGGCGAAGGCCGGGGGTGAAGCAGGGAATTCGCGAAGCATGCTCCGCGCCTGCCGAACGCCAAGACAATGCATTGGGTTGGCCCAAGTTCATTGGCGCGGCGAGCAACAAAATTGGACCCCGGCCTTCGCCGGGGAAGGATAAATTCCACAATGATCTGGACCTCACCGCATTGAGGTCGCACATTTAGCGCACCAGCGCCGGCCGCTTCGGATTGAAGGTCCAGCCGGGAATCAGATATTGCATGGCGACTGCATCGTCGCGCGCGCCGAGGCCATGCTGCTGGTACAGGCGGTTGGCTTTTTCGACTTCTGCCATGTCCAGTTCCACCCCCAGCCCTGGCGTGGTCGGCACCTGCACGTGGCCGCCAATGATTTGCAGCGGTTCCATGGTGAGGCGCTGGCCGTCCTGCCAGATCCAGTGGGTGTCGATGGCCGTGACGCGGCCCG
>CAYSKY010000016.1:8348-20013 GCA_964431425.1 uncultured Burkholderiales bacterium | reverse complement strand
GTGGTGGACGATTCGCTGACGGTGCGCAAGATCACCAGTCGCATGCTGACGCGTGAAGGCTTTGAAGTGGCCACGGCGAAGGACGGCGTGGACGGTCTGCAGCAGCTTCAGGACGTCGACCCGGACATCATTCTTCTGGACATCGAAATGCCGCGCATGGACGGTTTCGAATTTGCGCGCAACGTGCGGCTCGATGCCAAGACCAAGGGCATTCCGATCATCATGATCACCTCGCGCACGGCCGACAAGCATCGCAACCACGCGATCGAAATCGGCGTGAACGAATACATGGGCAAGCCGTATCAGGAAGAACAGCTGCTTGCCATGATCCGCCAGTACACTCGGCACATCACTGCCGCCTGAGGCGCAGTTGGCGTCGCCGCTGTTTCCAGCGGCGCTCCGGCCCTGACTTGAAACCCCAGCATTGGCGCGCCTTTCCGGGCATTTTTGGCCTGGAAGGCGCGCCAATGCTGGAGTGCCACCTTGTTGGATCGCCGTGATTGCGTCGACTAGGCGTGCGTCCAGTTGACCGCACCCGAATACGCGGTCCATAACACCACGACGCCGAACACGATGCGATACCACGCGAAGGGCGTGAAATCGTGGCTGCTGATGTAGCGCAGCAGCCAGCGCACACAAAGGAACGCGGAGATAAACGCGGCGACAAAGCCGACGCCGAACATCGGGATATCGGCTGCCGACAACAGCGCGCGGTCTTTCCACAACGAGTAAACCGTGGCGGCGATCAGGGTTGGAATCGCGAGGAAGAATGAAAATTCGGTCGCACATTTGCGCGACAGGCCGAAGAACAACCCGCCGATGATGGTGGCGCCCGAGCGCGACGTGCCGGGGATGAGCGCGGCGCATTGGGCGAGCCCGAGCTTGAGCGCATCCATCGGTTTGAGATCGTCGACGGATTCGATCAGCGCCGTCGCGTGGGTGGCACGCCGTCGCTGGTACCAGCGCTCAGCAAACAGGATGATCACGCCGCCGACGATGAAGGCCAGTGCCACGGGAACCGGCTTGAACAGCACCGACTTGATCACCTTCTGGAACAGCAACCCGAACACCGCCAGCGGCATGAACGCAATGATCAGATTGACCGTGAACCGCTGCGCCACCGGGTCGCTGAACAGTCCGGAAAAGGTGGCCGCAATGCGTTGCCGGTATTCCCAGCAAATGGCGAGGATGGCCCCGGCCTGGATGACGATTTCAAAGACCTTGCCCTTGTCGTCGTTGAAATCCAGCAGATCGCCGGCGAGGATCAGGTGGCCGGTGGATGAGATGGGGAGAAACTCCGTGAGCCCCTCGACAATACCGAGGATGACGGCTTTCAACAGCAGTGCGATTTCCAAATCAATCCAGTGACAGGTTGCGGCGCCAGACGCGAATTATACGGTGCGGCCCGCAGCGTACTGGCTACTTCAGCGCCAGCACCAGGTGGTCGCCGCGCACGACAATGCGCTCCGGCGTATAGCGAACGCCATACTTGGTGAAATCCTCCGGCTTGAAGGTGTGCAACGGTTTGTCCTCGAGCACTTCGCGGCTGATGGCCGACACCGATTTCGCCAGCGCGGCAGACAACGCGTCCGGCATGTTCTCCATGCGGACTTTGTCGATCTTCGCATCGCGCAGGTAAAGCGCCCGGCTTTCCGGCACATATTCCGGGCGTCCGGATACGGTGACGGTGCCCGACACCTGTTTGCTGGTCAGCGCGAGTTTGACGTTCACGTAAAACTCGGCGGCAATGCGGTTGTTGGGTTCCGACAGGATCACCTTCGGCTGCGCCAGCGTCACATCCAAGAGGCCCGCGACGGTCTTGTCCATGGGAAAGCGCTTCGCAAGCTTGTCGGTCAGCTCGCCGGCGGACATGCGCACCTCGCCGGAAACGAACGGGACGGAGCCGCAACCGGCCAGCAGAAAAAGAGCAGCGAGGGTCAATGCGGCATTGCGGCACAGTGCATTCATCATGGTGTTGGTGAAGTGGTCGGGAGGTTGGGGATCGGCGGGAAATCGGTGTTTCCCCGAGGGGGTACGGCGGTCGGCGGCGCGCGCTTTTCAACTGCTACACTGCACCGTCAACCCGTCAGACAACGGATCCGTCCATATGTTCTCACGCCGCGTCGCGTTTGCCCTGATGCTGCTGTCCCTGTTGTTTTTCCGGAACCCGGCAGCCGCCGCGAACGATGCGCCGCCGGTGTTCCGCCTGGGCGACGGCGCGACACCCACCGCCTACCACGTGAGGCTCGTGGTTGACCCGGGGCGGGACAGCTTTGAAGGTGAAGTGGCGATCAATCTCAGGATCAATCGTGAGGCCGCCACGCTGTGGCTCAATGGCTCGAACCTTGCCGTGCAGTCAGCGTCGTGGGAGGTCGCGGAACGCCAGGTCGCACTGGCGACAAAAACCGAGGGCAACCAGTTCATCGGCTTGAGCTCCCCCGAGCCGCTCGCCGCTGGCCAGGGCGTTTTGCGCATCCAGTACCGCGGCAAGATTGATGCCCTGTCCACGCGCGGCGTGTTTCGCCAGCAGGAGGGTGGCGAATGGTATGTGGTGACCCAGTTCGAGGCCCTCTCGGCGCGACGCGCGTTTCCGTGTTTTGACGAGCCGTCCTGGAAGACGCCCTGGCAACTCACGCTGGATGTCGCGGCGGGAAACATGGCGTTCAGCAATACGCCGGTGGCGGCCGAATCAGTCCTTGAAAACGGCATGAAGCGATTTGTCTTCGCGAAGACGCAGCCGCTGCCCTCCTACCTCATCGCCTTTGCCGTCGGGCCGTTCGATGTGGTCGATGGCGGCACCGCCGGCCGCAATCGCACGGCGCTGCGCTACGTGGTGCCGAAGGGCCGCGGCGCCGAAACGCGCTACGCGCAGCAGGTGACACCGAAGCTGCTGGAGATTCTGGAAGACTATTTCGGCACACCCTATCCGTTCGAAAAGCTGGACAGCGTGGTCATCCCGCAAACGGTCAATTTCGGGGCGATGGAAAACCCCGGCATGATCACCTACGTGGGCACCCGCATGCTGTCCGCACCGGACCGCGAGACCCATGCGTTCAGGCGCGGCTACGCCGGCACTGCCGCGCACGAAATCGCCCACATGTGGTTTGGCGACCTGGTCACCATGGCCTGGTGGGACGACACCTGGCTCAATGAGGCATTCGCCACCTGGGCGGGCAACAAGGCTGTGTACCGGCTGGAGCCGGATTGGGATGACGGCGTGCAGCGTGCCGAGTCGCGCGGCCGCGCGATGCGGCTGGACCGCCTCGTCAACACGCGGCGTGTACACAACGATGTCACCAACGTGGGCGAAGTCGGTGCGGCGTTTGATTCCATCACCTACCAGAAGGGCGGGCAGGTACTGGCCATGTTCGAGCAGGCGCTGGGTGAAGAGCGTTTTCGTGATGGCGTGCGGCGCTATCTGGCCCGACACGCGCGCGGCAACGCCACCTCGGCCGACTTCATGGCCGCGCTGGCGGAAGCGGCCGGCAACGGCAGCGAGCTGCCGGCGCAGTTTGCCGGCTTCATCAATCAGCCGGGCGTTCCGCTTATCAGGATGTCACTGGAGTGCAAAGGGCCGCCCACTCTGAAGCTTGAACAGCAGCGCCTGCGGCCGGTGGGTGCCAAAGGCGGCGGCGATCCGCAATGGACCACGCCCGCGTGTTTTCGCTACAGCGTGAAAGGCCGCACGCTGGACGCTTGCACCCGCGTCGCCAACGGGTCGTCGCAGCTTGCCCTGCCGGGTGCCGCTGCCTGCCCCGACTGGGTGTTGGGCAATGCCGACGGCCGCGGTTATTACGTGGTGCTGGCCGATGAGGCACTGCAAAAGCGCCAGTTGCCGGCATCGTTGAAAATGCCGGCGGCTGAAGTTGTCACCCTGCTGGCGGATTCGGTGTTGCTGGCCGATTCCGGCCTGGTGCCGCCCGCGCATACGCTCGCGCTGGTGGAAAGGTTCATGGCGCACCCCGCGCCCGCCGTGCGCCACATGGCGACCGTCGTGCTGGCCGGTGTTCATCCGGACTGGCTGGGCCCGCAGGACAAGCGCCGCCACCAGCTGCTGTTGAAGAACCAGGTGGTTCCGCTCGCCCGCAAATTGGGCTGGAACGACAAATCCGGCGAGGAGGAACGGCTGCGGGCATGGCGCGGCGTGTTGCTGCCGCTGGCGGCCGACCAGGGCGCCGACCCGTCGCTGCGCCGAGAAGCGGGCGAGCTGGCCGGCCGCTGGCTTTCCCATCGCGACGCGCTTTCCGCCGGCATGGTAGATCACGTGCTGGCGAGCGCCGCCGCGTTCGCAGACAGCGTGGCCTTTGAAAAATTGCGCGAAGCGGCGCTCTCCGCCACCGATCGCGCCGAACGCACGCGCCTGTTGCAGGCACTGATGCTGGCGCGGGATCCCGCGCTGCGGGAACGCGCCTACGAACTGGTGCTGGACAAGCGGGTGAACGGCCGCGACGCGCTGGCCATGCTCAACAAGGCATTGTCTGACGAGACGGTGCGCACCTGGGCCTTCGCATTCCTGCGCAAGAATTACGATGCCATCGTGGCGCGCATTCCACCGGATGCTGCAGGCAACCTGATCGGCGCACTGTCGGGTGCCTGCACCGAGGGACAGCGCGATGCGTTTGCACTGTTCTTTGCCGAGCGCAGCAAAGCCGTCACCGGTGGTGCCTTTCGGTTTGCTCAGACGCTGGAGAGTATCGAACTCTGTGTGGCCGCGCGCACCGCGCCCAGCCTGGCCCGCGGCATCGCGCAGGTTTCACGCACCCGGTAGCAACGCGCGGTGGTCCCGGGCTGTGGTCAGGGCTTCGCGTGCGAAGATTCCCAGGCTTTCGCGTCCTGCAGCGCCGCATTGAATGCCTCGGCCTTGGCCAGCAGGGCCGCTTTCGCGCCCTGCGGCATGGGCTTCTCAATGCCGATGTCATCCAGCGGCATGCGGTCTTCACGCACCGACTTGATGACCCGCCCGATTTCCGAGGCGGCGTGCGCCGGGGTTTGCAGCAGTACCAGGCGCTTCATCTTGTCGGGGTTGTTCGGTACATGGCAGCTCATGCAGTCGCCGTTGCGCAATTCCACGGCCACCGCGCGATACGCAGCATCGAGCCGCGGCAGATGCGGATTGGCGGCCTGGTAGAGACCGTCGAACAGCGTCACCTGCGGCTGTGTCTTGCCCTGGGCATCGGTCCACAGCCATTTGCCGTGGGTCTCTTTATCGAAGGCCGGCAAGGGAATGGGCAAGGGCATGCCCGCATGGTTCTGGCCCAGCATGTTGAACTGCATGGCCTTGATGCGCTCGGTGCCGGCGGTGTCGTCATAGCCTACCCAGATCGTCATGCGGTTGGCGCCCTGGTAGGTGGACCACTTCTTTTCGTCGTGCCAGAACGGATACGGGAACTCGCCGGGCAGCAGGCGGTTGCGAAACGCGGTGACGAATTCGACCCGGTAGAGTTTTTCGCGCTCATCGAACACCACCTCGTACTTGCCGGCGTACATGAACAGTGGTGCATACGCATAGGTGAACACGTCGCGGCCGAACTGCGTGAGCGTGCTGTCCTTCAGCGCCAGCGTCGGATCGTTGATGCGTCCCCACAGGACGTAATCGGGAAGGCTACGGCGCAGCGCCGAGCCGCTCCCAAACAGTGCCGTCCGGCATCGCACCAGCGCGCCGCGATCTGCGGGGGCGGCCATCGGGCAGGACTCGGCAAACTCGCGCGCCAGCGCACCCGCCAGCAGTGATACCCGGCCGAAGTCCGAGGGTGTGGCGGAGACCAGTCCTTTGCCGCTCGTGGAGATGCCCGCCTGATGCGGTTCGGCAGCGTAGGTCGCGGTTGCGGCAGTGGTGATTAAAGAAGCGAGCGCAAGCAGGCGGTGGGGAAGTCGAAGCATTTCGGCGGTCTCAGGCGTGTCGAGGGTGAGGGGCGAAGAGTGAAGTGCAAACCGGCGCGGCAGGCCTAAGGCAGCGGCGGGGCGTAGGCGCGGATTTTCTCGAGCACGAACCCCTTCACCTTGGCCGGTAGCTCAATGGCGGCATCCTCAAACTTCCGGCCCACGCCGTCCGGGTCGAACGCACCATCGGCTACGAACAACGCGCTCATGGCGCGCCCGGGCTTGTCCTCGGGGGCATCCACACCCTCGTGACGGTAGCCGGACTTTGCCGACCAGCGCAGCGCGCGTTCGCTGCCCTGCTTGGCGTAGCAAAGCTGGAAGCCCAGCAGGTCGCCGTCGTAGGTTTCCCAAGTGTAGAGGTCGAAATACTCGTCGTGATACCAGCGGCGGTGCTGGCCGCGTTCGTACTGCGTCACATCCCGCACTTCATTGAGCATCGCATCCCCCGGGGCGAATGGCGACCGGCCCGGCGGCCGGTCAGAGGTTGAGCTTCTCCACCATGCTGCGCAATTTTTCGGGATCGTCGGTGCGCAGGATCTTGGCCACCGCCGGGTCGATCTCAGACAGGCTCGACATCAGCACCCGCTGCTTCACCGGCAACAGGTTGGCCGGGTGCATCGAAAAATGCCGCAGGCCGAAGCCGAGCAGCAGGCGCGTGAGGTGTACGTCGCCCGCCATTTCGCCGCACACCGCCACCGGCACGCCGGCCATGTTGGCCTGGCGGATGACCGTGGACACGAGGTGCAGCACGGCCGGGTGCAGCGGGTCGTAGAGGTGGGCCACGGTGTCATCGGTGCGGTCGATGGCCAGCGTGTACTGGATGAGGTCGTTGGTGCCGATCGACAGGAAGTCGAGCTGCTTCAGAAACATCGGCAGGGCGATCGCCGCCGCCGGGATTTCGATCATGCCGCCGACCTGGATCTCGCCGGTGAATTTGCGGTTCTCGTCCTTGAGCTGTTCCTTGGCGCGGGCCACAGCCAGCAGCGTCTGCTTGATTTCTGTCCACGAGGCCAGCATCGGAATGAGGATGCGTACATCGCCGTAGCGTGACGCCCGCAGGATGGCGCGCAGCTGGGTGTTGAAGATGCCCGGCTCGGCCAGGCAGTAGCGGATGGCGCGCAGGCCCAGGGCCGAGGTGGGGGCCGGCTGGTCGGGGCCGTTGTCGAGTGATTTGTCGGCGCCGATATCGAGCGTGCGGATCACCACCGGCTTGCCCTTCATGCCTTCGGCCACGGCGCGATAGGCTTCGAACTGCTCGTCCTCGTTGGGCAGGTCCTTGCGGTTCATGAACAGGAACTCGCTGCGGAACAGGCCCACGCCGGCGGCGCCCGATTGCCGCACGGCATCCAGGTCGCTGGGCAGTTCGATGTTCGCGTGCAGCTCCACGCGCACGCCGTCCAGCGTTTCGGTGGCGGCGGTCTTGATGCGGGCGAGCTTTTGCCGCTCCAGTTTCCACTGGTGCTGCTTGAGGCGGTACTCCGCCAGCACCGTTTCATCCGGGTCGACGATGACCGCACCTTGCGTGCCATCGACGATGATCAGTTCATCTTCACGCAGCAACTCGCGCGAGGTGTGCAGCGCGACGATGGCGGGAATTTTCAGGCTGCGCGCCAGAATGGCGGTGTGCGAGGTCGAGCCGCCGAGATCGGTCACGAACGCAGCCACTTGGTGGTCCTTGAACAGGATTACGTCGGCCGGCGAAAGATCCTTGGCGACAAGAATGGTGTCCTCAGCGCGCGCGCGCAGTTTCTCCGGCACGGCGCTACCCTGCCCGCCGGCGCCCGACAGGGCAGCCACGACGCGTTCAGCTACTTGGCGCACATCGGTCTTGCGTTCGCGCAGGTATTCGTCCTGCACCTCGGCGAAGTGGGCGAGGATTTCATCGAGCTGCAGCTTCAATGCCCATTCGGCGTTGCAGGTGTCCCGGCGGATGATGTCCTTGGGCGCGTCGGCGAACGACGGGTCTTCCAGGATCATGCGGTGCACGGTCACAAACGCCGCCATGTCGGCCGTGGCATCACCGCGATGCGAGGTATGGATGTCCGATTCGAGCTGGTCGAGTTCGCTGCGCACCTGCTTGATGGCGCGCTCGAAGCGCTTGACTTCCTTGGCCACGAATTCGGCGGGGATCTGGTAATGGTCCACTTCCAGCGACGTGCTGGTCACCAGGTGCGCGTGGCCGATGGCGATGCCGCCGGATACCCCCAGGCCGTGCAGGACGAAACTCATGCGCAACGCCTCCGGGTGGCCAAACTCAAGCACTGGCGAGGCTCTCCAGCCATTTTTGCCCTGTGAGGCGCGCCAGTGCTTGAGTCTGGGTGTTTCATCTCTTATTCGCCTTCGCCAAACTTGTCGGCAATCAGCGCTGTAACCGCATCCATGGCTTCCGCCTCATCCGCGCCGTGGGTATCCAGCGTGACCTTGGTGCCCTTGCCGGCCGCCAGCATCATCACGCCCATGATCGACTTGGCATTGACGCGCTTGCTCCCCTTGGCGATGAACACTTCGCTCTGGAATCGCGCGGCGGTCTGGGTCAGTTTGGCCGAGGCGCGCGCATGCAGGCCCAGCTTGTTGACGATCTCGACTTCGCGGCTCAGCATGCGGCCCCCTGCGGCATGCGGATGGTGCCCTCCGCAGCGCCCTTCAAGGCTTTTTCGATCAGTGTGTCCATCGAGCCCTCGCGATACGTCAGTGCCTTGATGAGCATGGGCATGCTGATGCCTGAGATGCCTTCCACGCGCCCCGGCACCAGCAGCTTGCAGGCGATGTTCGAAGGTGTGGCGCCGAAGATGTCCGTGAGGATCAACACGCCGTCGCCCTGGTCCAGGAACCGCACCAGGTCACGGCCCTGCGGGAGGATGGCGTCCGGGTCGTCGTGTACCGTGACGCCCAGCTGCCGCAAATAGAGCGGGCGCTTGCCCATGACATGGCTGGCGCAGTGAATCAGGCTCTCGCCCAGGGCACCGTGGGCGACGATGAGAATACCGATCATGGATGGATGCAGGAAGGAAAACGTGGTCATTTTACCCGACCGCCATGTTCACCCCGGCAGATCGTCCGTGTGCGTGACCCGGACCGGATCGTGCGGTACTGCCGCCGCCACCCGTGTGCTAGCGAACCTTGATTTCCACGCGGCGGTTTCTGGGCTCGGCGACTTCATCGTCGGTTGTAACCAGCGGTTCGCGTTCTCCGCGACCGAAAGCAGCAATCCGATCGGCTGCAACGCCTGTTTCGACCAGCTTGTCACGAACAAACAAGGCACGCTTGACGGACAGGCTGTCGTTCGCCTCCAGCTTGCCGACCCGGTCGGTGTGGCCGATGACAACCACTTCCGGCGCCGGCCGCTTGAGTACCGTCTGCTGAACTTCACGCAGCGTCGCAACGGACTCCGGTGTCAAATCGTTCTCCGCCGCCGAAAAATAGACGACAAAACTCGTCGGCGGGGCTGGTGTGGCCGAAAGAATGGCGCCATATCGACTGCTGACCTCAGCTGCATCCACGCGAGCAAGGTCAATCTTGCCCTCGGTCACACGGGCTTCCGCGTACGGCTCCGCAACGGTAAGGGTTGAGGCTTTTCCCGTCACAACGATGGCAGTACTTTTACCCGTGCTGTCGGGCAGCAGGACGAAGCGCTCAGGTGTGGCGCATCCCGACAGGCAAGCGAGAACCGCCAACGCTCCCAGCGTTCGACTAGCGTTCATCAGGCACCTCAACAATGAAATCAGTGCCGCGCATGCCAATGGTAGCGAGGGGGGTCACGACGCGTACGGTCTCGGGGGACTGGCGACTGATCAGGCCTGTGATCATCCGCAACGCGCCGCGAAACAACCGCAGCTCCAGGCCGCCGGCATGGGTGGTGGGATTGAAAGCAAAGCTTTCCAGGACGATGGAACTCCCTGGCCCGAGCCCGATCAGGCTGTCGTCGACAAGCGTCACGCCCACCGCGCTGGCGGGCGCCGTTGTCACGCGGTCTTTCGCCTCCAGCACAAGTCCGACGGAAAGCGGCATGGTTGCAACCCCACGCACCACATTGCCGCTGCCCGACAAAGTCTTGACCACCCCGACTTTTTCGGCCGCGCAGGCAGTTGTCGCCAGCAGGACGAGCGCGGCCAGAAGGGATGTACCACGAATCGTTTCACCCATCATGGGTTTGTCTCCCGATGCCACCCTTGAAAGTCGCAGACCGCGACGCATGATTGGTCGGATTGTAATTCACGCCGTCGGGCAGGCGACCCGACACCCCGCTCTTCAGGCCGCCACCACCTGCAATTGCGGCTGCGGCGGGCACAGGCGCGCCGCCGGAAAGTGGATCGTGAAGATGCTGCCGTGGGTGTCGGCATCGCGCGAGCTCTGGATGTCGAGCCGTCCGTCGTGGCGGATCAGCGCGTGCTTGACGATAGCCAGGCCGAGGCCCGTGCCGCCGCTGGCCTGCGAACGGCCGCGGTCGACCCGATAGAAACGTTCGGTCAGGCGCGGGAGGTGTTCAGGTGCGATTCCTTCACCGGTATCGGCCACGCGAAATACCGGGGCGTCGTTCTCCACGCCCCAACTGATCGTGATCACGCCACCGGGCGGTGTGTAGCGCACGGCGTTGGTGATGAGGTTGCCGAACGCGCTGGCGAGTTCATCGCGGGCGCCCAGCAGCCAGGCCTCGCCGATCTGCCGTTCGATCCGGTGGCGCCCGGCGGATAGTTGCGTCGCATCCAGCAGCAGCGCCTGCACGAGGTCCGGCACGTTGACGGGCGCCGGTGCGGTGCGCGCCTCGTGGTCTTCCAGTCGCGACAGGGTCAGCAGGTCCTCCACCAGTCCTTGCATGCGTGCCGCTTGGGCCGTCATGTGCGCCAGCGACTTGGTGAGGAGCTCGGCGTTGCCGGTGCCGGCATGGGTAATGGTTTCCAGAAAACCGGAGAGCACGGTGATCGGCGTACGCAGTTCGTGCGAGACATTGGCGACAAAGTCGCGGCGCATGGTCTCCAGCCGGTCGCGCTCGCTTACGTCGCGCGACAGCAGCAGCATCTGATCCTCGCCAAAGGCCACCAGTTGCACCGCCAGCGCAATCTCCTTGGTGGCGCCGCCCGCATCCTTGCGCGAGATCTTCAATGCCAGCGGTTCGCCATAGTGGCGGGCCTCCAGGTATTCGATGAACTCGGGGTAGCGGATGAAGTACGTGACCGTCTGCATGCGGTCGTGGCTCAGCGAAATCCCCCAGTGCTGCTCGGCCGTGGCATTGAGCCAGACGATGTTGTTCTGGTTATCGAGCATCAGGGCACCGTCGGGCAGCGCCTCGGCGGCCTGCTGGAAGCGTGCGAGCGCGGCGGAAAGCGCCTGCTGGCTGATGCGATCCTGCTTGATGTGCCGGTAAAGCTTGCCCAGTACATCGCCCCACAGCCCGCCCGCATCCGGCAGCGTCGCCGCCTGCGGGTCATCGAGCCAGTGGTGCAGGCTCGCCAACTTCCATGCGTAGTAGGCAAAGGCCAGCAGCAGCACCAGGCCCGCCAGGCCGAAACCCCAGGCGGCACCGCCGATCAGCGCCGCCGGCAATCCGGCGAGCGCGGCCAGCGCGCCGACGCGGCCGATGATGACCAGAAATGATTTTTGCGCGGCTGACATGGCAGGGTGATGTTACCCCGAACGCACCGAAATGCTAGTCGCGGGCGAAGCGGTAACCGCTGCCGCGCACGGTGTGCACGAATTCATCGTGTTTGGAGGGTGCCAGCGCGCTGCGCAGCCGGCGGATATGCACGTCCACCGTGCGCTCCTCGATGAAGACGTGGTCGCCCCAGAC
>CAYSKY010000016.1:0-8338 GCA_964431425.1 uncultured Burkholderiales bacterium | reverse complement strand
ACAAAATCCAGCAGCTGGGTGCGTGAATACACGCGTTCGAGGTGGGTCAGGAAAAAATGCAGCAGGCGGAATTCAGTCGGGCCCAGCGACAGCGTGGTGCCGTTTCCGGTCACCTTGTGCGAGGCCGGATCCAGCCGCAGACCGTGATACTCAATCACATCCTGGGTGAGCTCGGGCGCGCGGCGGCGCAGCACCGCCTTGATGCGTGCCTCCAGCTCCTTGAGCGAGAACGGCTTGGTGATGTAGTCGTCGGCGCCCGAATCCAGCCCCTTGAGCTTGTCTTCCTCGGCACCTTTGGCAGTCAGCAGGATGATGGGCAGCGAGCGGGTGCGCGAGTCGCCGCGCAGCCGCCGCGCCAGGTCCACCCCGCTCATGCCCGGCAGCATCCAGTCCAGCAGCGCCACATCGGGCAGTTCATGCTGGATGCCCTTGAGGGCCGCTTCGGCGCTGTCGTGCACCAGCACGCGGTAGCCGCCCATCTCCAGATTCACCTGGATCAGGTCCTGGATCGCGGGTTCGTCTTCAACAACGAGGATGGTGGGGTTCATCGGGCGTGCGGACAGTGGGTACCGCTGCATCATATTTCAGCTTTGTGAAGCTTGTGTGACAGCGCTGACGCCGGACGGCGGAGGGTGGGGAGTAAAATGACCGGCTTATCCCGACAAAAGCGAATGCAGACACCATGGCAGGCCTGACCGCGCAAACGCCGCGCCCCACCGAAATCAAGCTGCACCAGAAATCACGCGAGCTCGAAATCAGTTTCGACAACGCCCGGTCCTTCCGTTTTTCCTGCGAATACCTGCGGGTGTTTTCCCCCTCGGCTGAAGTGCGCGGCCACGGGCCCGGCCAGGAAGTGCTGCAGATCGGCAAGAAGAATGTCGACATCACCGCCATCGAACCAGTCGGCAGTTACGCGGTGAAGCTGGTGTTTTCCGACGGCCACGATACCGGCATCTTTTCCTGGGACTACCTGTTCGACCTCGGCGTGCGCCAGGACGAATACTGGAAGAGCTATTTGTCCCGCATGCAGCAGGCCAATGCTTCGCGCGAAGGCTGAACAGCGCCATGCCCGCCGAGATCCAGCAGTTTCTTGAAAGCTACCGCGAGGCCTTCAACCGCCTCGATGGACGTGCGGTCTCGGCACATTACGACCTGCCCGCGATGATTGTCCACGCCGGCGGCAACGGCGTGTTTCAGGATGCCGCCGCCCTCGACGCCAACAACGTGGCACTGTGCGCGCATTACGCGAAGGACGGTTTCGTACGCGCCGATTTTGCGCCGCGCCAGTACGTGGCGCAGGGCGAGAGCTTTTGCGTGGCCGATGTCGCATGGACCATCACCCGCGACGGCAAGCCGCCACAGCAGTTCAACACCAGCTATGCGTTGGCGCGGCGCAGCGGCGCATGGAAAGTCGCCTGCGTCACCGCTTACGAAGAGAAACGTCCCGGAACGGATCATGGATAAGACCACCCACTTTGGTTTTCAGGAAGTCCGCGAGGAGGAAAAATCCTCGCGTGTGCGCGAAGTTTTCAAGTCGGTCGCGCCCTCCTACGACATCATGAATGACCTCATGTCGGGCGGCATGCACCGGCTCTGGAAGCGTTTTGCCGTAGACCTCGCCAACGTCAAGCGCGGCGAACATATCCTCGATGTGGCCTCCGGCTCCGGCGACCTGGCGCTTGCCTTTGCCAAGCTGGTGGGGCCCACCGGCCGCGTCTGGCAGACCGATATCAACGAAGCCATGTTGCGTGTCGGCCGCGACCGGCTGGTCAACGCTGGTTACGTGCTGCCCGGCGCGCTGTGTGACGCCGAAAAGCTGCCGTTCCCCGACAATCACTTTGATCTTGTCACTGTCGCCTTCGGCCTGCGCAACATGACGCACAAGGACCAGGCGCTGGCCGAAATGACGCGCGTGCTCAAGCCTGGCGGACGCCTGATGGTGCTGGAATTTTCCAAGGTGCACGATTCGCTCACCAAGGTGTACGACGCCTATTCGTTCAAGCTGCTGCCCAAGATCGGCAAGTACGTCGCCAAGGACGAAGCCAGCTACCAGTACTTGGCTGAATCAATCCGCATGCATCCGGATCAGGACACGCTCAAGAGCATGATGGAAACGGCGGGCCTGTCCCGCGTCGAGTATTTCAACCTCACCGCCGGTGTGGTGGCGGTGCACAAGGGGGTGAAGTTATGAAAGCCGTTGCGATCGCACTGCTGGCCGCCGTATTGCCCATGTCGCCCCTGCCGCTTCTGGCGCAACCCGCCGGCCAGGCCGCCAAGCCGGTGGTGCTCAAGCCCGGCAAGCCTTACGAGAAATGCTTCCAGCTCGACGCCGGGCAGAAGATCGAATACCGCTTCGAAGCCGGCAAAAAGATCAACTTCGAACTCAACTACCGCGTCAGCGCCGAGCAGGTGTACCGGCCGGTCAAGCTGGACCGCACGCTGGGTGAGTCGGGCCTGTTCGAAGCGAAATCGCGCAACAAGTATTGCCTGGTCTGGGAAAACCGCACCGACGCCGACGTGGAACTCAACTACGTCGCCCGCACCGGCAAATAGGCGGGCTGTCGTGACACCGGCTGTTGGTTTTGTGCTGGCCAAGGCGCTCAATCGCGTCCTGTCTGACTACCCCGCTGCGCGGGAGCAGCTGGGCCGCCACGCGCACAAGGAAATCGCCATCGCCATTGGGCCGGCAGCGGGCCGCGTGCGCGTGACGCCGCTGGGCGAAATCGAAGCCGTGGGCGAAGGCGGCACGGCGCCAGCCGATGTCAGCTTTGCCATTCCACTGGGCCTGCTGCCGCGACTCGCCGCCAAAGACGAAGCCGCCATGCGCGAAGTAAAGTTCGAGGGCGACAGCGAGCTGGCCGCCCTGCTGGCCGACCTGTCGCGCCATCTGGAGTGGGATGTGGAGGAAGACCTGAGCCGCGTGGTCGGCGACATCGCCGCCCACCGCATTGTCGATACCGCCCGCCGCACCCACGCCTGGCGCGAGGAGGCCGGCGAGCGCCTCACCGCCAACCTCGCCGAATACCTCACCGAGGAACGGCACGCCTTCATCACCACGCGCGACCTGGAATCGCTGGCACGCGCCAACGAAACCCTGCGCGACGACCTCGCGCGCCTCGAAGCCAGGCTGGACCTTCTTTCAAACCCATCGTCTCCATCATCCCCCACATGAAACGCGCCACGCTTACCCGCTTTCTCATCGACGAGCAGTACAAACACCAATCGGTACCTTCGGACCTGCGGCTTTTGATCGAAGTGGTCTCACGTGCCATCAAGGCTATTTCCATCAACGTCGGCAAAGGCGCGCTGGCCGGGTTGCTGGGCGAGCACGCCGGCGCCGGTGGCGCCAATGCCGCCATCAATGTGCAGGGCGAGGCGCAGAAAAAACTCGATGTGATCGCCAATGAAATCCTGCTCGAAGCCAACGAGTGGGGCGGCCATCTGGCGGCCATGGCCTCCGAGGAAATGGAAGGCCCGCACGCCATTCCGCACCGCTACCCCAAGGGCGAATACCTGCTGCTGTTCGACCCGCTCGACGGCTCCTCGAACATCGACGTCAACGTCAGCGTGGGCACCATCTTCTCGGTGCTCAAATGTCCCGAGGGCGTCACCGAACCGACGGCGGAGGCTTTCCTGCAACCGGGCAGCAAACAGGTGTGCGCAGGCTTCGCGGTGTTCGGCCCGTCCACCGTGCTGGTGCTGACGCTGGGCAATGGCGCGCACGCCTTTACGCTGGACCGGGAAATGGGATCGTTTGTGCTCACGCAGGAACACATCCGCATTCCCGAAGACACCAAGGAGTTCGCCATCAATATGTCGAACATGCGTTTCTGGGAGCCGCCCATGAAGCGCTACATCGACGAACTGCTGGCTGGCAAAACGGGGCCGCGCGGGCAGGATTTCAACATGCGCTGGGTGGCCTCGATGGTGGCCGACGTGTACCGCATCCTCACCCGCGGCGGCATCTTCATGTATCCGCGCGATACCAAGGACCCCGGTAAGGCCGGCCGCCTGCGGCTGATGTACGAAGCCAATCCGATGGCGATGATCGTCGAGCAGGCCGGTGGCGCCGCCTCCACCGGGCTCGCGCGTATCCTTGATGTGCAGCCCACGGGCCTGCACCAGCGGGTGCCGGTGGTACTGGGTTCGAAGAACGAAGTCGCGCGCGTGGTGTCGTATCACCAATCGTGAAACCCCAGTATTGGCGCGCCTTCCGGGGCATTTTCGGCCTGGGAGCCGCGCCAGTGCTTGAGTTTGGTACCTACGCCGGCTGATCCACTTGAGGGCCGCATGACCGAACCCGAATCGCCGCACACCTGGCCGCGCCGCTTTTTGCGGACGCTGCTGACCATTCCGCTGGCGATCTGGGTCTTTCTTGAGGAGTGGGTGTGGGATTCCATGCTCGCCTTCATGGCGTGGCTGGGCAAACTGCCGCCGGTGCACTGGGCCGAAACCCAGCTTTCCAGGCTGCCGCCCTGGGCCGCGCTGGTCGCTTTTGTGATCCCCGGTGCCATTCTGCTGCCGTTCAAGCTGGCGGCTTTCTGGCTCATCGCCCACGGCCACAGCATTTACGGCCTGTGGGTGTTCATCATCGCCAAGGTCATCGGCACCGCCTTCCTCGCGCGTATTTTCTCGCTCACCAAGCCGGCACTCTTGACCATCGGCTGGTTCAACCGCGCCTATACGGCCATCATGGGCTGGAAAGAGCGGATCTACGCCTACATCCGCGCCCTGCCCGCCTACCAGCGCATCAAGGCCATGGCGCGGGAACTGAAGGCGACGGCGAAGGCCTGGTGGCATGCGCGTTTCGGCTAGGTCCGAGCCGGTATACGGCGCGGCATTTGATCCCGCGCAAAATCTATTGCACTGCAGCAGCCGACAATACGCCATGGACACCATCGGTGGGGCCAGCCCTGTGCGCCGCCGTGATGCCGGACCGACATTGACGAACAAGGACTGCCATGAAAGCCGCCACCGCCACACCTGACAAAGCCGCACCCCTCAGCGCCGAACAAGCCGCCGCCCACCTGGACCGCCAGGCGCAGGCTGCCATGGCGAAAATGAACAACGGCCTCTCGCCCATTTCGCTGGCGCTGGCCTACACCGACTGGGCGCTGCACCTCGCCACCTCACCCGGCACCCAGCTGCGCCTGGGCAAAGCAGCGCAGGAACAGGCCATGGAGTTTCTGCGGCACGAGGTGATGGCCAAATTGCCCGGAACGCATGCCGCCGAGGAAGCCGAAGCGCCCCATCCGCTGGACGAAGCGCTCGCGCGCGACAGCCGTTACGCGGATGAAGCCTGGAAACAGGCGCCGTGGAGCGCACTGGCCTCAGCGAACAAGGTCATGGAGAAATGGTGGGTCGATGCCTGCAGCCTGCGCGGCATGTCAGACCACAGTCGCGAACAGATGCAGTTTTATGCCCGGCAGTGGATGGACCTGATGGCCCCGAGCAACTGGGCCGCCTCCAATCCGCAGGTATTGCAAAAGGCCATCCAGACGGCCGGTGCCAGCCTGATGCAGGGCGCGCAGCACGCCGCGGATGAAATCCGCCTGCGTCACGGTGTCGAGCCGGTGCACACCCGCACCGAGGACATCAAGCCCGGCGCCGGCATGGCCATGACGCCCGGCCACGTGGTGATGAAAAACGACCTGATCGAGCTGATCCAGTACACGCCCACCACCAAGAAAGTGCGCAAGGAACCGGTGCTGATCATCCCGTCGTGCATCATGAAGTACTACATCCTTGACCTCACGCCGCCCAACTCGATGGTGAAGTGGCTGGTGGCGCAGGGCCACACGGTATTCATCGTGTCGTGGCACAACCCCAATGAACAGGACGCCCTGCTGACCATGGACGACTACGTCCGCAGCGGTGTGCTCGATGCGCTCGACTACGTGCGCCGTGCCTGTGACCAACCGGTGCACCTGACCGGCTACTGCCTGGGTGGCACGTTTGTATCGATGGCGGCTGCTGCCGTGGAAAAGGGCACCGCCAAGGTGGCCGGCAAGGGCCGCGCACTGGCCAGCGTGACGCTGATGGCCGCCGAAACCGACTTCACCGAGCCGGGTGAGATGGGCATCCTGATCGACGAAGCGCAGGTGGAAATGCTCGAAGCCGTGATGGCCGAGAAGGGCTTTCTCACCGGCCAGCAGATGGCAGGCTCCTTCCAGTTCCTGCACTCGCGCGACCTGGTGTGGTCCAACCGCACCCGCACGCTGCTGTTGGGCGAGCCGGCCTTCACCAATGAACTGATGACCTGGAACGCCGACGTCACGCGCATGCCGGCCGTGATGCACAGCCAGTACCTGCGCCGCATGTATCTGGCCAATGAACTGGCCGAAGGCCGCTATGAATTTGAAGGCACCGCCCTGTCGCTGGACGACATCCGCGTGCCCATGTTTGTGGTCGGTACCGTCAAGGATCACGTTTCGCCGTGGCGCTCGGTGTACAAGGTGCTGCGTCTGGTCGGTGGTGAAGTCACCTTCGCCCTCACCAACGGCGGACATAACGCCGGCATCGTCTCCGAACCCGGTCACGCCGGGCGGCGTTACCAGATCAAGACCACCGGTGTGCGCGACACGCGCCAGACGCCGGATGAATGGCAGAAGAGCGCCCCCATGACCGAAGGCAGCTGGTGGACGGCCTGGCAGTCATGGCTCGCCAAACGCAGTTCGCCCACGCAGATCGCCGCGCGCAGCGTACCGAAGGTCAAGGGACTGGCGGCCGCGCCGGGTGAATACGTGTTCGAGCGCTACAACGATTGAGCGATTGAACGCCTGAGCAGTTGAACAGCTGATCGATGCGTGCCGGCCTGCGGGCCGGCCGCATGATTGCTAGGGCGCGATCAGCGCCAGCGCCTCGCGCGCCGCCACCGTACCTTCATCGGTGGGCACCACCCACACTTCCACCAGGCTGTCGCCGGCGTGCACGGCCTCAACGCGGTCGCCGGTCGCTGCGCGGTTGGCCGCTTCGTCGATACGCACCCCGAGATAAGCGAGCGCATGGCATACGTCTTCGCGCAGCTGTGCATCGTGCTCACCGATGCCGCCACTGAAGGCCATCACATCCAGCCCGCCCAGGCAGGCGGCCAGTGCGCCGGATTCCCGCACCACGCGGTGGGTGAACAAATCAATCGCGCGTTTCGCATTGGCGCTGCCGTCAGCCCGCAGTTTTCGCATGTCAGCCGAAATGCCCGAAACGCCCAAGAGGCCGCTTTGCTTGTACAGCAGCGTTTGCAGGCGCTTGTGCGTCCAGCCTTGTTCGAGCAGATACAGCAACACACCCGGGTCAATCGAGCCGGTACGCGTACCCATCATCAGGCCATCCAATGCCGAGAAGCCCATGGTGGTGGCGATGCTGCGGCCTTCGCGCGCCGCGCACAGGCTGGCACCGTTGCCCAGATGCGCCATCAGCGTGCGGCCTTTCGCGGTGGCTGAGCGCTCCAACAGCGTGTCCATTACAAAGTGGTACGAGAGCCCGTGAAAGCCGTAACGCCGCACACCGGCCTCGCGCAGTTCCGCCGGCAGCGCAAAGGTGTATTCCAGTTCCGGCAGCGAGCCGTGGAACGCGGTGTCAAAGCAGGCGACCTGCGGCAGGTCGGGAAAGGCGCGACGAAATGCGCGCACGCCGTCAAGGTTATGCGGCTGATGCAGCGGCGCCAGCGAATTGAGTTTTTCCAGTTCGGTAAGGATGGCGTCATCCACCACCACGCTGGCCCGGAACGCCTGCCCGCCATGCACCACGCGGTGCGCCACGGCAACCAGTTTGGGCAGCCGGGTTTCGGCGGCGAGCAAGTCGCGCAGGCTTTGCAGGGCCGCGCCGAACGGATCGGCGCCGTCGGCCTGCAGCGCGCGCTGCTGTGTCACACCTTCCAGCGTCCAGCGCATGTCGGGTGCGCCGCCCGGTTCCAGCCCCTGGATGGTGCCAGACAAAATGCAGGGCTGCACCGCGCCGGCGGCGATCGGGTGCAACGAAAATTTCAGTGTGGACGAACCGGCGTTGACCGCAAGAATGGCCATGGGCGCCGCCTCAGTCGTCGTCGCCCGACCAGGCCTCGCGCGGATGATCGCGCCGCGAATTGAACGCCACCAGTTGCGCCAGCAGCGCCGAGCCCACCCGCGCCATCGGTCCGTCGGCGCGGCTGGTCAGCGCGATCGGCACGCGCGCGCCCAGCACCAGTCCCGACACCGTGGCACCAGCCAGGTATTCGAGCTGCTTCGCGAGCATGTTGCCGCTTTCCAGATCCGGCACCGCGAGGATGTCCGCGAGGCCCGACACGGGCGAATGGATCTGCTTGATCTGCGCCGCATGCAGCGAGATGGCGTTGTCGAAAGCC
>CAYSKY010000015.1:17881-20035 GCA_964431425.1 uncultured Burkholderiales bacterium | reverse complement strand
GGCACGGCAGCCCGGCATGGGATCAAGGACACCTCAATGAACAAATACCAAAGCCTTCACAAATGGATGGTGTTCATGTTCCTGATCATGCAGTTCGGCATCTTCATGGACTATTGGGGCGACTTTTTCAACAAGGCCTGGTCAGTCCACGTTCACTACTGGACGGGTGGTGTCTGGTATTTCTACCTGATTATTCAGCCCTATTTCGCCACCCATGGGCAAATGGCCAGACATCGAACGAATGGCATCATCGGCATGTTCCTGGCAGGCGGGGTTTGCCTGACGGCATTGAGCATGTTGCATCGAGACATTGCGACCGCCGAACGGGCGCTCGCCGCACCAGCCCAGTTCGGGCCGTTTCAACCCTGGTTCTTTTATGGTGTGGCCGCGGTGGAGATTGTCATGATCGCCGCGTTCGGATATGCCGTCATCAAAAGCATCATCCACCGCAAGGAACTGGAAGACCATGCCTGGTGGCTGATATCAACCGTGTTCATCATCATGATGCCGGCCCTCGGTCGTGGCATCCAGAATGTCTATATCGGCATGCACGTTAAAGAAATGCCCAACGTGGCCATCATGCCGCCGATTTATCTCTCGCTGGTATTGATCATTGGCATGCTGCTCTTTGGCGCGTGGAAGTACGCAAAGCTCAAACATCCCGCGACCTACCTTGCACTCGGCGTCAACCTTTTCTCGATGCTCCTGGAGCCCTTCGGCCGATCAGAACAGGTGCAGTTGTTTCTGAAAGCGCTGATCAAGGGGTAAGGCTGGCAGTTTTTGGGCCTGAGGTTGGAGAAACGAGGTCAGGCATCGCAATGGTCCATGGCCAGCCAGCAGGTGCTGGCCCCGCCAACATCGACAAATGCCATTTCGTCGCCATTCTTTAGTCAGCAAATCCCAACGATTGTCTGCAAAGATCCGTATGGACTTCAACTTCAGGAAACTCAAATATGAAACTGAGAGGCATCTTCACAGTTTTTGGCTGCGTGGTTTCCATTGCAATCATCTCGCTGCAAAACGCCGCTGCGCAAGCTCGTAACGCCTTGTGCGATCAACCGTTGCCACGCACACACCAGGAAAAACTAACCTGTCAAAGCTACGAGCTGCACTCGCTAGACGCCGGCCTGAATAGGTTCTTCGAGACAGTGATGTTCTTTTCCAAAAATAGTAAGAAGATTCGTTCTGACCAGCGCAACTGGCTTCAACACGAGCGCAGTAAGTGCGATAGTGCTGCATGCCTTGTGAACGCGTATCGCTCGCGGATTCTCGAACTTCAAAAACAAATCGCGGCGTCTACGGTCCCAAGTGGCAAAGGCATAGACAGTGACAATGTCGAGCAGGTCTGCAGAGAAATTTTGGCGCTAGCTGACCGTAAATTGCTCAGGAAACATGAAATTCCCGCGCTTCCATTCTCAACTGAGCCAAAGAGCGCAGCGGGCTCGATTGTGTTGCAGCTTGCCAAAGGGAAGCCACAAGCGCGTTTCACCTCAACTTTTACGGGCGGGACCTGCTGGAGTTCTGAACTTCGAAACGACGCATTCGTGAAGAATGGATTACTAACTCTGGAAGAAGTCAACGATTCAAACGATGACCTACGTTGGAGTTGGTGGGGTGCTGGAGACTATCCGGCTTATGTCAACGGGCGTTTCTTCTCTCTCACTGCAAGAGGCGATCCGAATTTGCTCAATCTCATTTCGTGGATACGACCAGACGGCCATATTCAACCACTCTGTTCAGTCAAACAGTCAATAGATCGCGTGCTCACCAGCAACTCGACTGATGCGCTATGCGCCAAACTAGAGTCGAGTGATGCTGAGACTCCCAATTGGGAGCCATCATCCGACGACGTTGCCGCCTTGGAACCGCCACCGTTGGGAACCGCCTATATTCCGACGGCCGCGGTAGCAACCATCGCCCTTGGATCGAGTGGAGAAAAATACGAATTGGCAAAATTCAGCGTTGATTCGGGGGCCGGTTGCGGTGCACATGTGGAGTGGCTACGTGTCGTCGATACAGCAAACGGCAAGTTGTTGGAGAATGCCTTGGACAAAGCGTTGCTTGAAATTGGACAGGGCAACGAAATTTCTCTGTCCAAAGTAGCGGGAGGTCTCTACGTGACGTCGGTCGGCCCTTCAAAAGAGGGCGCGGCAT
>CAYSKY010000015.1:946-17871 GCA_964431425.1 uncultured Burkholderiales bacterium | reverse complement strand
CGGATCTCGAATGGTGGGCACAAGAAAGTTTGCGAATACACTTGGGCGTCTAGCTCCAGGATTAGCCGAGTGTGGTGATCTAAGTCAGCATGGGCGATCTAGAAGTACCGGCGTCAAGTCTTGCAACTCCACGTTTGGACGCTCCAAACTCTGCCGCAGCACATATTGCGGGTCGCCCACCTACTCTCAACAATCACTAAGGCTCGGCCACGAAGTGGCCCCGCGCTTAAGTATCGCCGTGTAGTCCCACGGCGCCACCAACTGCGTCACGGTCAGCTCCGCCACCGTCTGGAACACAAAACCCACCGCTATTGAATCCCCCGCCCCACCCGCGCCTTTGCGATGGACACATCGGCGGCTGAAATCTGGTCGTCCGCGTTGAGGTCGAAGCGCGCGAAAGTGGTCTGGTTGAACGTGCGCCCGATGTTGGCTTTGATCGCGGAGATGTCGGCGGCGGTCACCCGGCCGGATCGGGACGCATCGCCGGGCAGGAAGGCCAGCGTGACTTCGGCAAACGTTGCCGAGCCATTGAGCGCCTCGATGCGCACGACAAGGCGTTTGCCGACGACGATGCCGGACAGCGTTACGTCAACGGTGTTGCCGTTCCGCTGTGCCGCGGCCTGACCCGCCGTGTTGCCGTCGCGGTCTTTCACCGTCACGCCGCCGATGGATGTGAGTGTGGAGGCAAACTGGAAGCGCAGTTGCGAGGTCGCGTTCGGCAGGCGCGGTTCGATGCTGATGTTGCCATCGATGGGAATGCCGATCTGAATCGGGTTGGATTCCGGAAATCCGCCGTGCAGCATGATTGAACTGACCGACGACAGCGCTGGCGGGGGCGGTGGTGGGTCGCCGAATTGCGCGGTGACCGATTTGCCGCCGTCCATGCTCACCACGCACGCGCCCGATCCCGTGCAGGCCCCCAGCCAGCCATTGAACTGAAAACCCGAGTCTGCGGTGGGCGTGAGTGTGACCATCGTGCCGGCATTGAAAGGAGCCGCGCAGGTACCGGGGCAATCAACGCCCGCCGGGTTGGACGTGACGCGGCCGTTGGCAGACGTCACGGTGAGCAGGTATTGCGGCAGGGTGAAATTGGCCGTGACCGACTGCGCCGCGCTCATGGTGAGCGTGCAGGTGCCCGTGCCGCTGCAGCCGCCGCCGCTCCAGCCCGTAAAGACCGACAAACCGCTTGCGGTGGCGGTGAGCGTCACCATGGTGTTGCCCACATAGTTTTCGTCGCAGTCGGCGCCGCAATTGATGCCGGCGGGCACCGACGTGACCAGGCCGGTGCCGGTGCCGCTGCGCGTCACCGTGAGCGGCACACTGGCCAGTTCGAAAGTGGCGGTGACCGTGCGTGGCCCGCTCAAAAGGGCGAGCGTTTGCGTGCACGGCGCGGTGCCGCTGCAACCACCACCGGACCAGCCTGCGAATACGCTGCCGATGGCAGGCGAGGCCGTGAGCGTGACGCTGGTTCCACCCGGCCATTCGGCGGTGCAATCCACATTGCAATCGATGCCCGCGGGTGTTGAGCTCACCGTGCCGCTGCCACCGCCGGCTTTCAGTACGCTGATTGAGGGGAAGGGTGCGATGAGCGCATCGGCGCCCAGAAAAGACTCGGCCGGTTCGTGGATGGCATCGCCACTGTATATGGCGAAGACCTGCAAATTCGTTGGGGCTTGCGTGCTGGTGGTGCAGGTTGCCGACCCCGCGGCCAGCGTCACAGGGATACACCCGGCAACGCCGATGCCGGGCCCGCCCAGCCCGAAGGACACGGTCCCGGTCGGGTTGCTGCCCCCGCTCACGGTGGCCACAAAGGTGGCGGGCTGGCCCACTTCAGTGAAAACGTTCGGGCTTTTGACCACGGACACCGTTACCGTCGTCTTGACGCTGAACGGCGCACTTTGCGCGGCGGTGAGCAGATCGCCGGACACGCGCGCCGCCTGCAGGCGCACGCCGGCTTCCGGCTTGCTGTACCGCACCAGCCCGAAGCTGCAGGTGGAAAGCCCGGCGAGTATCTGGCACGGGATACCGCTGGATACAGTGCCGGTTCCCGACAACACCGCGAGCGACAGCAACGTGTCACTGGTGACGGCCGCCGGTGCACCGAACGCATCGCGCGATTGGACCGTCACGCTGAAATCCATTCCCGCGCGTGGCGGGGCCCCGGCGTTGATACCCGTGATGAACAGTTGGACCGCCACCGAGGGTAGCGCTGCCAGCGGTAACGCGGCGAAAATGCTGCCGCCGACAAACACCTTGCCACCGCCTGCGGCGATGACCGCCGGACTCAGGGCCGCCGCTGACCACGCAAGCACATTGTCGGAATCGCGTGCGGTGTCATACGCGCTGCCGGGCGTGTAAAGAATGCCGTTGTCGAACACCAGCGAAAAGGCATTGGATACCGCGCCCGGGTTCCATGCCAGCGCGATGCCACTGGTCAGATCGACGGCAGCCAGCCCCGATCGGTTGGCTCCCCCCATCGACTCAAAAACCCCGCCCACGTACATCCTGCCGTTGGCCGCCAGAAGGGCGCGCACCCGAAACTGGAGGTCGTTGGTCAATGCCTGCGGGTCCCACGGCGTGATGACGTTCGTGTTGATGTTGAATGCGGCAAGACCAAAGCGATCAAACTCATGCCCGCTTAGATCGCTGACTGTTCTGAACTTGCCGCCCACATACAGGGTCGTGCCCGACAAGGCCAGTGCATTGACATTGCCATCAATGATTCCGCCGCCGAAATAGTCCGCAATCCCCGTTGACACCGGAATCTTGCTCAAACGCGCCGCGCCTCTGGTTCCCATGATCGTAAAATCGCCGCCGGCATAGATGAAGTTCGCGGTCGCCAGCAATGCATTGACGGTGCCATTGGCGTTTGGATCCCACGCGGTCACGGACCCCGCAGAATCGATCGAAGCCAGGCGATTGCGCGTGAGGCCGTTCACAGCAAGAAATTGTCCACCCGCGTACACGATGCTGCCCAACGCAGCCAGCGCGAGAACGCGCCCTTCCGCACGCGGCCGCCAGATCAAATCCAGCGTACCGTCCGTGTTGACCCGCGCCAGGTTGCCGAGCGGATGATTTCCGGCAGAGTCAAACTCCCCACCCAAAACAATGCGGCCGTCGGCCAGCACGACCAAGGCGTCGATCGCCCCTTTGAGCCTGCTGGTCAAGGCACCTGCGGTCACGCTGCCCGCAAGGTCGATATCTGCAATCGAGTGGGCCGTCGTGGAGCCAATGCGGGTATAGGTACCCGCCATCCGCAGCCGGCCCGCGTGCATGCCGAACTGCGTCATTTGACATACTTCGCTGGACTGCGGGGCAAATGCGAGCGGCGACCCCGTTGTGATGTCTATCGCGCCAACGCAATAGCGACGCTCTCCATTGAGGTAGAACTCGGAAGTCGAGCCGACGTAGGCTGTGTTTCCATCCAGCGCAACGGTGTCGATTCCACCGGCCACGCTGGTTTGGGCCGCCGTCACGCCGCCGGTGTTGACATCGACCACGGCGAAAGATGAACGGGCCTGGCCCCCCACGCTGGAGAACGGCCCGACGAGGGCCAGTTGGGTGCCCGACGCTGAAATGGCGTTCACGCTGCCGTCCACTTGCGGGTCCCATGACGTCAGCGCCCCCGTCGCGTCCAGCCTGGCAAGTCCGCGGCGCAGTTGCCCGGAAATATTCTGGAACTGCCCGGCCACCAGCAGTTCGCTGCCGATCGGCATCAGCGCCTTGACTTCGGCGTCCGGGTTCGGCGCAAACAACAAGGCGTTGTTCGTGTCGGTTGCGGTGTCCAATGCGGCGAGCCGCGCCCGGGGCTGGCCGCCAATCGTCAGGAAATAGCCCGCTGCATAGACCGTATTGCTTGTCGCAGCCAAGCGGAACACCAGGTTGTCCGCCTCGGGCGCCCACGGCGTCACCGCGCCACCGGAATCGAAGGCGGCTATATAGCTGCGCGGCACGCCGCCCGCATGTAAAAAAGCGCCACCCACGTAGACGATACCGTTGGCAACCGACACGGCGTAAACCGGCCCGTCGACGGCCGGCTGCCAGCTCGAATCCAGCGTGCCATCCGCATTGAGCCGCGCCAGAAAATTGCGCACTTCCCCGCTCACGTAACGGAAATCACCGGCGAGAATGGTTTTGCCATCCGGCTGCACCGCAAAAGCATGCACAGTGGCATCGCCGTGTCGCGACAATTTCAGATCAGGAAAGCCGGGCAAAGGCGTTTGGGCAAATGCCGCCGTCAGGCAGGCGGGACCGAGCAACGCCATAGCCGCCAGAAAGCAGCGCAGGTGGACAAACAGGGAGCGGATTTGCATGGAAAGAAGTCAGTCAGCGTGGCGGTACTTTGGAGTACGGCTTTTCGCGGCAAACACTGCCTGTTGGCAAAACCCCAGCATTGGCGCGCCTTTCCAGCCACTTTCGGCCTGGAAGCCGCGCCAGTGCTGGAGTTTGGCCTTCGCCTCATTGCACCGAATGTCGGCGCGCGATGGACTTGTTGCCTGTCTCCCCAGTTTCAGAACGCCACTATTCGTCAGGCTTGGCGCTCAATCGCGATTGGCGCCGTGGTTCCATTGGCGTGCCGCGTACCGCACACCAAGAATCACTCCGGCTCCTCCACCGCATACCCCCGCTCCTTCAACATCGCCAGGTACCCGCCCGGCGCCACCAGCAGCGTGACCGGCAGCACCGCCACCGTCACGCGGTTCGCGGCCAGCGCGCGTTCGGCTTCTTTCATCCACGCTAGGTTCATTTCACGCTGCAGGTCCACCTGCCCCACGCTTTTGGCCAGCGGGGAATTGAGGAAGGCCGCATTGCATGCGATTGACTGGTCGGCTTCGGGCAGCTTGCGGATCTGATCGACGTTGCCGCGCGCCCAGGCGTTGGCGCGCAGGCGCATGGCGTCCATGTCCGTTTCCAGTCGCGCCAGGGTTTTGTCAAAGCAGGCCAGGTCGTCCAGCGGCGTGTTGGCAAATTCCTTCACGGCGGCGCGCGCGTTTTGCAGCTTAGGTTCGTACTTGGCGTCGGTGATCTTCACCTTGGCCTGCTTGGCCACGTCGGTGATGCGTCCCCACATCGGGTTGGTGGAGGTCAGGTCCGCCTTGTCGAGCGCGGACCGGTAAAGCTTTGCGGCGGCAAACCATGGCCGCCAGCGGTCCACTTCGTTGCTGGTGTCGTTGTAGCCCAAGAGGTGTTTGTCGCGCTGCGTTTCCCAGCGCGCATACAAGGCCGGCGGCATCACGTCCCTGAGCGTTTTGTTGTCCGGGTTGTAGGGCACGCTGAAGGCAGTAGGCAGCAGCGTGAGTGTGGTCCACCAGCCCAGCTGCGAACTCGATACCGACACCGACGGCGCCGAAATCACCTCCTGCGCGCTCTTCACCACGTCTTCAATGCGCGCGGATTTCCAGGTGAGTTTTTTCGGCACCGGCGCATGCGTGCCGGCAATCCACAGCACGTGATCGCCGCGCGAAACCTTCCATAGCCCCGGGCCCGGACTTTCGCCGGTCACCATCACGCGTTCGATCTGCGCGGGGGCGGGGGTTGGTACAGGGGTTTGGGCGAAGGTGATGACAGGCGTGATGCACCAGAAGGTGACCATCAGGAACAAAGCGCCGCGGCGAATGGTAAAGGGCCGCGTGGCTGCCGGTGTTTCCGAAATTTTGTTGCCGAGCATGTTTTCTATGGCCGTATTTTTCAAATCGCAACGTTGGTACATTGTTCATGGGTGGAAGTTCCCGACGCTATGGGATATTGCAGCCCTTGTCGTGGCTGGCAACTGCGCTACGATAGCGCGGGCGCATTCACCGCGCACATCAAACGATGACACCGGTCCGGCAACAGGGTAATGCCGACGCTGCCGGGACTGGTCATCTTTCAAATCCAGATTCGACGCCCGCGTCGTCTAAGGCCTGAAGTGCAACGCCGTCCCCTCGCGCAACGCGCACATGCAGGATCCCACACCCGTGCTGTCAAAGGCGGACATTCGAATGCCTTTTTCTGGAGAGCCTATGCATTCCCCGAAGCGGTTGTTGCAGGTTGGCGTGGTGCTGTTCATGTTGTCCGCCTTCGCATCACAAGCCAATCCGGCAGCGCCAAACTGCGGGGCGATGGACGACAAGGGAATCAACGGGGCCTATCGCTTTCCCGGTGGCGAGCTCGCGTCCATCCTGCCTTCCGGGCCGGACGGGCATCGCCGCATCACCCACTTTGGCACCGGCAGCAGCCATCGTTTGTATCCGGCGGGGGATGCAACTTTTCAGTCGGGCACGGACCTGGATTCCGAGTTGCCGGCCGCCTTTCGTTATCAATTCACCCCTGGCAAAGGCGGGCAGGCCGGGTCGCTGGTTATTCGCGAGACCAACAAGCCGGCAAGATCGGCCAGACGAATCAATCTTCCGGAAGTGGCGGCGCATTTCAAAAGCGGGGACGCCGAGCTGTTCGGAAAACTGACGCTGCCTGCGAAGTCAAAAGACATTGGCGGGCGCCCGCTCAAGACGGTGATTTTTGTGCACGGTTCGGACCCAACGCCGTCGGTGGACCAGGAATGGCTGCCGCACCTGCTGGCCGCCAATGGCATCGCCACCTTTGTGTTCGACAAGCGCGGCACGGGGTGTTCGAAAGGGCAGTACGTGCAGCACTTCGAGGTGCTGGCGAACGATGTGCTGGCCGCTGTGGCATGGCTCAAGGCCAGACCGGAGGTGGACAGCAACAACATCGGCCTGGCGGGGTTCAGCCAGGGTGGCTGGGTGGCACCACTGGCCGCACACAAGGATGCCTCGATCAAGTTTGTCGCGGTGGGCTACGGGCTCACCATGTCGCTAGCCGACGAAGACCGGCTGGAGGCTCCGCTGAAACTCAAGGAGGCCGGCGTGGATGCAGCATCCATTGCCGAGTACCAGGCGCTGAATGCCGCACTCCACAAAGTCGCCCGGGAAAAATTCAAGGACTGGGGTGAATTCGAGGCCTTGATGGAGAAATACAAGGACAAACCGTGGATGGCGACCGCGAAGTCGATGCAAAGCTGGATCGGTGTGGTGTTGCAGATGGGCATCCCGCAGGCAAAGCAGGCGGCACCGGGCATGTTCGAGCACTTCTTCCAGCCGTTCTATGAGCCAGTCCCCACCCTCGAAAAACTCAACATCCCCATGCTGTGGCTCATCGCCGGGAAGGATATCGAGGCGCCGCCCGAAATCACGATCGAGACCCTGCAGCGCCTGCGCCAGCAGGGCAAGCCTTTTGCATCGGTGGTGTTCCCCAACGCGGACCACGGGATGCAGGAGTTCGAGGTTCGGGAAGGAAAACGTGTGCGGACGAAATACGCGGACAGGTATTTCTCGACACTGTTGAAGTGGATCCAGGCGCAGGGATGACACACCGGTGCGGCACGAGCCGCACGACCTTCAGCGTATTGCAACCGGGCCATAAGAAAAGTGCGCGGAACGCGCAGGCGTCATGTTCGTTTCGCTCATCAGGCATCGCCTGCCGCAGAATGCGTCATCCAGACAACAAAGGACCCGCAACATGGACAACCGCCCCGCCTTCATCCGCCACTGGCGCGACCTGGAAAAGCCCGACACTCGGCACTACCCCGACAGCGACGAGCTGCTCTCCATCGGCGCGCCGCTTGGCCAGCTGCTGGGGCTGACGCGCATCGGCATTCACCACGAGCGCCTGCCGCCCGGACGGCGCACGTCGTACCCGCATGCCGAAAGCGCGGAGGAAGAATTCGTTTATGTGCTGGAGGGCCATCCGGACGCTTGGATCGACGGCACGCTGTATCGCCTGTCGCCGGGCGATGCCGTCGGCTTTCCTGCGGGCACGGGAATCTGCCACACCTTCCTGAACAACACCGAGTCCGAAGTCCGGCTGCTGGCCATCGGTGAGAAACCCAAGGCGGAAAACCGGATTCACTACCCGATGAATCCCGAGCACGAAAAGACCCGCCAGGACGCGTGGAAGGATGTCACACCGCGGGTGCTGGGCGGGCATGACGGGAAGGCGCGGGCGGGGTCGGCTGTTGACTGATTTTTCCGCGGCCAGGGAAGAGGCGCACGCAAGCAGACGGGCGGCGCTACACTGGCCACTTTTCGGCCGGGGTAATCTGCCATGACAAACAAGCAAGCTGAACACGCACAAACTTTTGGTCGCCTGCACGTGCCTGGCAAACCACTGGTGCTATTCAATGTATGGGATGCGGGCAGTGCGATTGCCGTCGCCAAGGCGGGGGCTGCGGCCATCGCCACGGGCAGCTGGTCTGTGGCTGCGGCGCATGGTGTGGACGATGGCGAAGCGTTGATGCTTTCAGACGTGATCGCCAACGCTGCGCGCATTGTGCGCGCGGTCGATCTGCCGGTCACGATCGACTTCGAAGCCGGCTACGGCGCAACGCCGGATGAAGTGGGCAATTCTGTCGCTGCGTTGTTGGCCACCGGGGCCGTCGGCGTCAACATCGAGGATCGCTTCATCGGCCGCGCGGGACTCCAATCGATATCCGACCAGGCGTTGCGCCTGTCGGCGGCACGGCGCGCAGCGGAAACGGCAGGTGTCCCGCTATTCATCAACGCTCGCACCGATATCTTTCTGAATGCGCCGGCCGCCGCACACTCCCCGGCGATGGTCGACGAAGCGATTGCCCGTTCGAAAGCCTATGCCGAGGCCGGTGCGAGCGGATTTTTTGTTCCGGGTCTCGTCGACGAGGGTTTGTTGGCGCGCGTGTGCCGCGAATGCCCCCTGCCCGTCAACGTGATGATGATCGCCGCCGCACCCACGGCCGCGCGATGCGCAGAACTCGGTGTGGCGCGCATCAGTCACGGACCGGGACCCTATCGGGAAATGGCCAAGTGGCTGGAAGCGTCAGCCCGGGCGGTCTACAACGCATAGCGAATGCGCGAGCGTCGCCGGACGCATCGAACGCAACCGGTACTGTGGCGTACTGGAACTGAGTCTCCAGTACTAATTTCTCCCAGCTACGCGACATCAACGGTGGCAGGGTCAGCCGCGCGGCATCTTCTCGAAATCGCTGAGCGCCGCGGCGCGAAAGGCCGGCAGGGTTTCGCAGTGTTCGGCCAATGCAATTAGCGCGGCGTGGGCGGTGGGCGACAGCACTTCATCCATCCGGTCCTGCATATACCAGATCAGCGTGGTGATCATGACGTCGGCATGGGTGAGCGTGGCCCCGCAGGCGTAGGGCGTGGCGAGGCGGCGGGTGAGTTCGTCCAGACCCGCGCGGGCCTGGCCAAGGCAGCGGGCAAGCCAGTCGGCGCTTTGATGCTCAGGCCCATGGAAGTGCCGCTCGTAGACCACCGCGCCGGCCTTTTCGAGCGTACCTTGCGCCAGTGCCGTCATCTGCAGTACGCGTCGGCGCGCAGCGCCATTGGCGGGCATGAGCGCCGCTTCGCCCGCCAGCTCGTCGAGGTGATCCAGGATGGCGGCGCTGTCGATCAGCACCTCGCCATCCTCAAGCACGAGCGCCGGGATGCGGGTCAGGGGGCTGATCTTCCCCACGGCCGCCGCATCGCCAAAGATGGAGCGGGTGTCGCGGGTGAAGGGCATGCCGTAGTGATAGAGCGCGATGGCGACGCGACGGGTGACGGGGCTGTCGTATTGGCCGACGAGGATCATGGTTGGGGTTCCTGATGATAGGTTTCGATACGGCGGACTTTCAACAATCCTGAATATGCAGGATGACATACGAGCGGCAGAAAGCCTGCACAGCGTCTGAAACTTGAATGGTGCCGGACACCCTGCATTTTCCGGAAGCAACACAGCCATTGATAGGCCATGTGCAGGTCTTTCCATGTTGCCTTGTTCAAAACGAATGGCGCGATTTCTTTCGGCCACCGGCGAAAACAATCTTGATGCTCCTTTCTTTCTTCGCACCCGGCCTGAGAAATAACTGGCAGTGCGAGAAAGGCGGGTACAGAATGAAGGTGATCTGCCGCAGATGCGTTCCAGGGCGTTTTATCCGCAGCCAGAAAATTTACGCTGGCCCGGGGTATCCCCTCAATCCCTCGCGCTTCATGCACCGGCTCTTTTCATTCGCTGTTTCTGATGGGTAAATCTCATGCGCAATGTTGCCAAGCAGTTTCTTGTTGCCACGCAGTTTCTTGTTGTTTCCGCCGGCCTGGTGTTGACCGGTCCCGCCATGGCGTTGGAAACGGTATCCGATTTCAGCAAGGCGCCGGGCAACGGCGTGTATTCGTTTGCCAGCGTGACGCCCAAGGCGTTTCCCAATCTGCTCAACCCGTCACTGAACGGCGAGCCGGCCAATATCAGCGGGCATCTGTTCATGCCGGCCCAGGCTACCGACAAGAACAAGGTGCCCGCGATCATTCTGGTGCACGGCTCAGGCGGCATCTACGACGCCATGCTGGATTACTGGCCGAAGCAGTTCAACGGCGCAGGCTACGCGGTACTTGCCCTCGATACCTTCGGGCCGCGCGGGGTGAAGAGCACCGCTGCAGACCAATCGCAGGTTCCGTTTGCGGCGGACGTGGCGGATGCGTTCAGCGCACTCAAGCTCATGGCCAGCCACCCGCGCATCGATGCCAGCCGCATTGCCGTCATGGGTTTTTCGCGCGGCGGCCTCGCCACCTGGCGCGCAGCGGTTGAGCGCGTCATTGTCGCGCAATCCGCGGCCCATTCACTGCCCGCCGGCCTGCGCTTCGCGGCACATATTCCAGTCTATTCGGGCGGTTGCGTCGGCGTGTTCCGGCTGATGGTCAAACCCGGCGTGTTCTCGAAATCGCCCATGCTGTGGGTGCATGGCGACGCCGATGACTACGCACCGATGGGGCCCTGCCGCGACTACGCCGACAAGATCGGCCAGGCGGGAACGCCGACCGAGTTCTTCGCCATCGCCGGCGCGCACCACAAGTTCGACATGGATGACCAGCGCCGCATCGATGTGCGCAACGCGCAGAGAACACTGGACTCCTGCCCGATCGAAGTGGATATCGAGACGCTCTATACCTACAACCGCACCACCGGCACGCGCCTGACCGGCGCCCCCTACGCGGAGGTGCTGAAGAAACAATGCAGCGCCATCGGCGCAACCGTCGTCGGCGACACCAAGGCCCGCGACAAAGCCGCCCAGGCGATCCTGCCGTTTCTGCGCAAGACATTCGGGCGCTGAGCGGAAGACTACCTGGACAGCATTTCCTCGTTGAATCGCATCAGCTTCCACTGGCCGCTGCGCAGCGGCACCGTGGCCGTGCGGCGCCGCTGCCCGGTCAGCTCCCGCACGCTGCCTTTGCGCTGAACCGACTTTTCGAAAACGACCAAGTCCACAGTGTTCCTGTCGGGCGATCGGGTTTCAGCCTCGATGGTGCGCTCCAGCGATATCGGCTCGCTGAATGGTGTTGAGGTCGGTCGGAGACCCGCCACGCTGGAGGCAACTGAGCGCGGGTTCATGGTATTGCCCAAGATGGTCATGCTGCGCGGCTTGCATTGCTCGTCGACGAACGCGACGGCGTCCCATTCCGCGTACCGGCCTATTTCGCGGGCGTGATGGTGGCGTCTTCGATCAGCACCGGATACTTGTAGCCGCCACCAAAATCCCGGTTCAGCACAACCACGCCGGAGATCACCACCTGGTCGCCTTTCGCGGCTGTCTGCTTGCTGGTCAACAGGATGTCATTGGTATTGGCGTCGCCCGTTCCATCCTGGATGTGCAGAAAATTGCGTCCCAGAATCCCGTTGTTGACCTTCACGACTTTGCCCTTGACGCTGATGGTCTTGCCGGCCAGAGCCTCCTTTTCCTGATTCACGGCAGCGACGGTCTTGGACTTGGCCGGTTCGGCGCAAACACTGGCCGAGTTCAGCAAGAGGGCAGCGGTGAATCCGGCGAGGGCGATAGACAGAATTTTCATGTTGATCCTTATGGTTGGAAAGCGGGAACTTGACCGGCGCACCGCGCGTTACACGTCGCCGACGGGGCATCTGCGAACTGGCCGGGCCCTGCCGAATTCGGGCGTGACCCGGCCACTTGTGACGTTGTGCGGCGGCCCGGGCAGACCGCCGCATGGACGTTCGCGGGCTGGCTGTTACAGCCGCTCGAACACCGCCGCAATACCCTGCCCGCCACCGATACACATAGTAACAAGGGCGTAGCGCTTGCCGGTGCGTTGCAGCTCGTAGATCGCCTTGACCGCAAGGAAGGCGCCTGAGCAGCCGATGGGGTGCCCCAGCGCGATGGCGCCACCATTGGGATTGGTGCGCGTCATGTCGAGATTGAGGCCACGTGCGACCGCGATGGCCTGCGCGGCGAAGGCCTCGTTGCTTTCGATCACGTCCATTTGGTCAAGCGTGAGGCCGGCCTTTTTCAATGCGAGCTTGCTGGCCGGTATCGGGCCTTCGCCCATGATTTCATTGGGCACGCCGGCCACAGCGTACGAAACCAGGCGCGCCATCGGCTTGTAGCCTGCCGCCGCCGATTTGGCCGCATCGCCCAGCACCAGAAAAGCGGCACCGTCGTTAATACCCGAGGCGTTGCCGGCCGTGACCGACCCGCCTTCCTTCTTGAACGCCGGCTTCATTTTGCCCAGCGTTTCCATCGTGGTGGCGGGTTTAACGTGCTCGTCGGTATCAAACACGACTTCACCCTTGCGGGTCTGTTTTACGATGGCCGTGATCTGCGACTTGAAGCGTCCCTCGGCGATTGCAGCCGCCGCACGGCGGTGCGATTCCACCGCCAGCGCGTCCTGTTCCTCGCGGGTGATGCCCCATTTGGTGACCAGGTTCTCGGCGGTGATCCCCATGTGCCCCACGCCGAACGGATCGGTCAGGGTGGCGACCATGGAATCGATCAATTTGGTATCGCCCATGCGTGCACCGGAGCGCATTGCTGGGGAAAGATACGCGCCGCGGCTCATCACCTCGACACCGCCACCGACGCCGAAATCGCAGTCATCGAGAAGGATGTTCTGTGCGGTGGTGACAATGCCCTGCAGGCCGGATGAACACAGGCGGTTCACCGCCATGGCGACCGACTCCATCGGCAGGCCGGCCTGGATCGACGCCACGCGGGCGACATAGGCAAAACGGCTGTCGGTGGGAATCGTGTTGCCAACGGTCACGTAATTGATGCTTTGCGGATCCACGCCGGATTGCGTCACGGCCGCCTTCATGATGGTACCGGCCAGTTCAGCGGGCTCAATATCGGCCAGGGAGCCGCCAAATGTTCCAATGGCTGAACGGGTGGCACCGAGAATGACAACGTCGCGTTTACTCATGTTCTGAATCCTTCGGGATAGTGGGGGAAAGTGTTGATGTGTCACGCTTTTTGACGAATTTGCCCCCGGGCGACGGCCAAATCCGCGCCGGGAAAGGGGTGAGGTCTTTCCGGGTCACGGCACAGTACGACGAGGGTTGCCGCCATTCGAGCACAATATTTATCGCGCGCATTTGAGTTACCACAGGAAAAACCGAGTTTTTCAACACGCCAGCCGGCTCGCGTCCCCCGTGTTGGCGATGCCCGCACGCCAGGGGGTCGCGCCGCATGCCGCATTTTTTGAAGCTAGCGCAGCATTTCCTCGTTGAACCGCGTCAGCTTCCACTGCCCGCCGCGCAACTGCACCGTGACGGTGTGCCGCCGCTGACCGGTCAACTCCCTCACGCTGCCTTTGCGCTGAAACGATTTCTCGAAGACAACCAGGTCCACCGTGTTCCTGTCGGTCGACTTTGTTTCGGACTCGATGGTGCGCTCCATTGAAATCGGATCACTGAACGGCGTTGAGGTCGGCCGGATGCTGGCCACGTTGGATGCGACCGAGCCCAGGTCCACAGTCTGGCCCATGATGTTCATGCTGCGGCGTTTGCATTGGCTGTCGACGAAGGCGACGGCGTCCTTCTCCGCAAGACCATACATCGCGTCGCAGTCCCCGCGGATGCAGGCGCTCACAAAAGCCGTGTAGGCCTGGAAGGCGGGGGATTCGGTGGGGCCACAGGCGGTGAGCAGGCACGCCACGATGACGGGTGCGGCAACACCGGGGTGCGCGCGGGTGTTTTGAAAGCACTTTACAAAGTCAGGCATAGCGTTCACCTGTTGCCACTCACTTCGGCATGGAAGCCAGAATCTCTTTCGCAATTACCGCACCATCCGAAAGAGGTGCGATCTGGATCAGCGTGTCGAGTTTTTGTTTGGCTTCGGGGATGCGGTTTTGTTTGATCAGTAAGCGCGCGGCTTCGTTGTAGTTGAGTCCACACTTCGGCACAGCGGCGATGCCTTTGTCGAAGGTGGCGAGGGCCGTGGCCACATCGCCCTTGGTGGCATACACCGTCCCCAATTCCTGCCAGAGCTGGCAGTTCTTGGGTAACCGCTTGAGGCCATCGGTGTGGACGGCGATCGCCGAATCGTACTGCTGCATTGCCAGCTTGACGCGCGCCACAAATAAGAATTCCCGCGCCTCGCGAGGCGGCGTTGCGTCGATCAGGCGACGCACGATCTCATCCGCCTTGGCGTACTCTTTTTGCTGGTAGTGAATGCGGGCCTCAAACCCATCCAACCCGCGCTGCCTTCGTTCCGAGATGGCAACAGGTACTGCGGTTACAGACCGCCATCTGCGGGCATACATTTCCCGCGCCTCGTCAATGCGACCCAGCTCAACCAATGCCACCGCGAGATTGCCGAAGATGGCACCGTTGTTCGCCCCCGCGGCAATCGCATCGCGGCTGATCTGGATGCCCAGATTCCGGTACCGATTCTCTGGCCGGTCGAAATGAATGGAGGAAAGTGTGTTGGCATAGAAATCATTGTCAGGATGCATCGCGACATACTTTGCCAATAGCGCTGTTCCGCGGGCTTCCTCGTAATCACAGCGCGCCATGACGGAAGCTTCCCGGTCAACCATTCGCTGTGAGTCATAAACCGGCGACTTCCGCGCTGCGTCGAGCGCTTTGGCCGCCTCGTCACAATCCCCGGTATTGGTTGCGCCAACGATCCAGCGGCTAAATGCGACACGCTTCACCGATTCCGGTAGCTGCATTGTCTGCGCGCGTTTGAACAGTACGGCGGCCTCAGCGTAGTTGCGCAGATCCGCCTGTGTCGACGCGGCATTGATCACGGCAACACCGTTGGTGGGGTCCAGCGTCATGGCCTGATTGAGTGCGAGCACGGCATCGTCAACTCTTCCCAGCCTTCGCAGCGCATTGCCGTACGCGTCGTAGGCCACCGACATCACCGCACCGCTGAGTTTGGGGTCTTGCTGCGACATCCGGCGCACACGTTTGGAGAGCGCCGTGAGGTCTTCCGGGGTCTCGGCTTTGATGCCGAAGTACGCGGCCACCACCGCGGGCTGGGTGACATCCAGTACGCCAAGTGCCATGTCGCCCACCAAAGACTCCCACGCCGCGAGTTTGCCCTTCACCACCGTCGGCGGCTTGCCGGCAACGCGCACTTTCATCATCACGTCTTCACCGTCCAGCACCAATTCGCCATCGATGGCGATTTCGTTGCCGGTCATATAGCGCAGGTAACGAAACACGGACTGCAAAGTGAACTTGGCTTCGGGTATCGCTACATCCGCGCGGTTCTCCGCCCAGGCGCCTTTGAGTTCGCCCTTGTCCAAGGTCGTGACCAGCTCGCGGCGCTTGATGAGTTCATCAAACAAGGCCTTGGCGATGACCTGCCCGGTGATGCCACGCTCGGCGAGTTTTTCCGGGACATCAAACGCGGCGATGGTCATGGTTTGCCGGTAGGCTTCGCGATAGCACGCGACGGCGGCAATCACCACCACCAGCAGCACCCCCAGTGCAATAAGCGCATTGCGCAACAGGATGAGACGCTGGTTGATCCAGTTGTATTTGGCGGCGTGCCCAAGGAGGCGAAGCTCGTGATCAACGCTGTCGAGCGTTTTGGTGAGGCTTTTCAGTACCGCGGCAGTCTGCGAGGTTTTCTCCACCAACCCCTTGCCCTGCATGCGATCGCGAAAGCGGACAGGCGCTTCGGTCGTTGATGCTGCCGATTGGTCTTTCATGCCGCTCCCCGGTATCGAATTGTTGGATCACGCCGATGGGCGATCATAGCAGCGCCGGTTCCCGACCCAACGACAAAACGAAGGTCAGGCCTGGCCGTCTACCGCGACCACGCGGTCTTCAGAAGGATCGCTACCGCTTCGGACTGGGCACGTGCTGATCAAACAGCAGTGCGTTGCCGTCTGGGTCCACCACCTTGAAAAAAGCAGGCCCCTCGGTCTTCTCGTCTGCCTCCGGGGCGATGGTGGTGATGCCGCGCGCCTTCAACGTGCGCTGAATCTCGCGCACATCCTGGAAATCCTTCAGGGCTTCCTTGTCCTTGTTCCACCCGGGGTTGAAGGTCATGATGTTCTTGTCGAACATCCCCTGGAACAGCCCGATGCGCGCGTTGCCGTTCTGCAGCACGATCCATTTCTGTTCGAGCTTGCCGGCCACCACCTTGAAGTCGAGCTTCTCGTAAAAGGCCATGGAGGCCTTGATGTCCTTGACGTTGAGGCTGACGGAAAAATTGCCGAGGTCCATTGTTTTCTTCTCGGCAGCTGGTGTGGGTTGCGCCGCCGCTGGCACCGCGAGAGCGAACAGCGCGATCGCGGCCGAGGCAACAGCAAATTTGTGTGTGAGGGGGCGTGCGGTCATGTGCATTCTCCTTGGGTGAGGCCGCTTTCAGAATCGCAGGGGCCGGGATCGCGTGGTGTGCATCGTCTTGTGAATTCGTCGTCCATTTCGCCACGCAGCTTTCGTGGCTGCCCAGTCAATCCGGATTCTGAACCCGATCGCGTATTGCTGCTTCCAGGACGTCCATGTTGATGTCTTTCAGCGCTTTGAACTTGATGCAGTAGCCCGTGATACTCGCCTTGCCCAGTGTCTTCCCATAGGTCTTGTTCAGGTAGGTTTTGTCGTCGATGCCCATGATGTAGACGGAGATTCCCGTGGTGTTGCCACTTAAGCCGATCTGGTAG
>CAYSKY010000015.1:0-936 GCA_964431425.1 uncultured Burkholderiales bacterium | reverse complement strand
GGTAGAACTCGCGACTGGTGCCATCCGCGTAGTGGAGGTTGCGCAACCCGTAGCCGATGTTCGGGTTTGAGATTATTTTTCCGTCACTGTTCCTGCCATCCAGAAACCAAAGCTTGCACGACGGCATGATGCGCAGAATGAGAGCGTGCAAGGCCTGCATGTCGGCCGATTGGGCTTCGGGCTGGCTGGCGATGTACTGCTTGATCTGTGCTGGCGCGTTCATTTTGATGTCCGGAAAGTATCGCCTCGACCCTTTCTCGCAACGAACCAGCGATGAACGAGCGGTGAATCGAGCGTCATTTGTGGGGCCCCATCGGTTTCGGGCAATAATTCGACAGGCGCTTCTGTGCTTTGGCAGGAAAAACAGCCTGCTTCAACAGTCACAGGTTTGGATTTAACAATACTACCCTGCACAGCCCGGCCCCATTGATGTCAGATGCCTCTGTAGTCATCGCGTACCGCAAACCAACTCCCTCGGCCATAAATGCATCTTTTGTTTGATGTCTCGCTCACGGTTGCCCGGCCATGGCTGGCGCAGCCATCGGGCATCGACCGGGTGGAATTCGCTCATTTGCGGCATTGGCGAAACCTGCCCCGCGACGACATCACCTTCGTGATGCGCAACGGCTGGAACCAGCTGGCCGCCATTCCGGATTGGCTGGGAGACCAGTATCTGGATCTGGTCGATAAACGCGTCGCGGGCGGGATGGGGGCTGACCGGACGGAGCTGCGCATTCGCTCCGGGGCCATCATGTATACCCAGTGGTGGGGGGTGGGCCGGCAGCTGTTGAAGCGTCGGCTGGCCGCGCGGCCGGACAGCGTGTTCCTGACCGTTTCCTTTGCCACGCTGCATATGCTGCCCATTTTCAGGGAACTGCACAGCAGGGGCTGTGGCATCGTTCCACTGATCCACGATGTGATTCCACTGTCGCATCC
>CAYSKY010000014.1:0-20346 GCA_964431425.1 uncultured Burkholderiales bacterium | reverse complement strand
ATTTCATTGCGCCGCTGGTGCCCACGGGCCTCGGCGCCGGACGGTTGGGCAATTTCATCAACGGCGAATTGCCGGGGCGCATTGCGGACCCCGCCACCTGGCCGTGGGCAATGTGGTTTCCGCATGTGGACACGACGCGTGTGGCGCGGCATCCATCGTCGCTGTATCAGTTGTTCGCCGAAGGCATCGTGCTGTTTTTGATCGTGTGGATTTATTCGCGCAAACCGCGGCCGGTGGGGGCGGTGTCGGCGGTGTTCCTGATCGGCTACGGCAGCCTGCGCTTCCTCACCGAGTTCGCGCGCCAGCCGGATGATTTCCTCGGCTTTCTGGCGCTGGGGCTTTCAATGGGGCAATGGCTGAGCCTGCCGATGGTGCTGGCGGGTATTGGGCTGCTGGTTTACTTCAACAAGGCGAAGCCCAAGGCCTGACAAACGACGCCGGCGTGCGGCTAACGGGGTCGCGTTTTCTTTTTGCCGGCCGGTTGATCCTCATGTAGCAGCACCGACAGCGGCGTGGCTTCGCCCGGTGCGCGCTTGACGCCGATGGCGCGGATCAGTTCTTCAAGGTGTTCATGCAGCCCGGCGACGCGTTCGTCCGGCAGTGACAGCAGCGCATGCTGTAGCAGGCCCATGGCCGGCTGTGGGGCACTCTTCGTGATGGCGAGGCCGGCATCAGTGAGATAGAGACTGACCACACGCTGGTCCTCGCCTTCGCGGGCACGGGTGACGTAGCCCAGCTCGGCGAGCTTGTCGAGCAGGTTGCTGGCGGTGGATTGGTGCACCGCGAGTTCGCGCGCGAGCTGCCCCACGGTGAGTCCCGGCTGCTGGGCAATGGCGACCAGCGCCCAGAGCTGCGTGCCCGTGACGCCGGTTACGGTTTCAATATCGTGATAGTGCTTTTTGAGGTTGGCCACGACCACCCGGAACTGCGTGAGCACGGCCAGCATCTGCCGGTAATGCGCCGACTCGGGCGAGGCCATGGCGGCTTCGGCCGCAGAGGACTTTCGGCGCGACGGTGCCGCGCGCGGTGCCATGGCCGGCGCCTTCGCGATCGTTACCGGAACGGTACGGCGCGAGGTGGCGGTGGTGGGCTTGGCGCCGAGGCGGGCGGGCACGGGCGTGGATGCTTTGAAATAGGGCCGGGGGCGTCGGCCCCCGGCGATTCAGTCAACAGCAGGCGTGACGGCTTACTTGGATTTCTGCACGAAATCGACGCGGCGGTTTTCTGCCCAGGCGGCTTCGTCGTGACCCTTGGCGGAGGGTTTGTCTTCGCCGAAGCTCACGGTTTCGATGCGTTCCGGCTTCACACCCAGCACGGCCAGCGCTTTTTTCACGGCATCGGCTCGCTTCTGGCCCAGCGCCATGTTGTATTCGCGGCTGCCGCGTTCGTCAGCATTGCCGTCAAGCTCGACGGCACCGTTGGTCTTGGTCAGGTATTCGGCATTGCTGCGCACCACGGCGGCGTACTTGTCATTGACGTTGAATTTGTCGTAATCGAAGTACACCTTGTCACCGGTGGGCTTCACGGCCGCGGTCACCGGCTGCGAGGGAGCGGTGGTACCGGTGTTGGGCTTGGCCAGATTGGCATTGCTGGCCGGTACGGCGGTGGCCGGGGTGGCGGTGCTGGCGGTCGGCGCGGGGGTCGACGCGCAACCGGCAAACATCAGGACGGAAGCGGTGAGGGTGGCGATAGTGCCGAGCTGGGTATTGCGCAAAGTAACCTCCGGAACAGTATGGATGGATTGGAATCGGACAGATCTGTAGCGGGTGCCGTGTATGGCACCGTGCATACGCATGATAGCCGCAATAGTTTTGCACAAATATATTGGCCGCAAATATATGTGGGCGGGCGGAAAGGCATTCGCAGGCCGGATCTTCAGACCGGCTTAAGGTTCGGCGCCTTTCGGGGGGGCTGTGCGCGAGAGGCGTGGGCCGGGATTGATCGCGGTGCTTGCCAAGCCGATTGCTGCGACGCACAATATTGGCTGGTGCAGTACCCCCTGTGCCCGATTTTTCCGGTCCGTCCCGTCATAAACGGAGGGCGGGCCAGCGCGGCAACATCCCGGCCGCGTCGTACTCCGGCAATCTGCACAGCGACCGCGGCTTCAGGGACGTTGAAGTCCGGAAGGCGTTTCGCCAGACATTTCAATTTGTTTTAGGGATCAGATATGCGATTTTGCATCGTTGGCGCGGGCGCCATCGGCGGGTTTGTCGGGGCAAAACTGGCGGCGGCCGGTGAGGATGTCACTTTTATTGCGCGCTGGAAAAACCTGGACGCGATTCGTGCCCATGGCATGACCGTCAAATTTCACGACGGCTCGGTGCTGGAAGCGCGCACCTGCAAGGCTACGGACAGCTTCGCCTCGGTCGGTCACGTGGACTGCGTGATCCTCGCCCTGAAAACCCACCAGGTGGAAGGGCTGGTCCACCAGCTCGAGCCGCTCTACGGCCCCAAGACCACCGTGGTGACCATGCAAAACGGCATTCCGTTCTGGTATTTCCAGCGGCACGGCGGCGCGCTGGAAGGCACCCGCGTGCGCGCGGTGGACCCGAACGGTGTGTGCTTTGACGGCATTCCGGCCGAACGCATCATCGGCAGCGTGGTGTACCCGGCGGCCGAGCTGATCGCGCCGGGCGTGGTGCAGCACGTGGAAGGCGAGCGCTTCCCGCTGGGCGAGCCCGACGGCACCGTGAGCAACCGCGTCAAGGATCTTTCGGACGTGTTCGTCAAATCCGGCCTCAAGGCGCCGGTGCTGGACAACATCCGCAACGAAATCTGGCTGAAGCTGTGGGGCAACCTGACCTTCAATCCGATCTCGGCACTGACCCACGCCACGCTGCAAGACATCTGCCGCTTTCCGCTGGGCCGTGAACTGGCGGCCAGCATGATGCGCGAGGCGCAGGCGGTGGCCGAAAAACTCGGCGCCTCGTTCCGCGTGTCCCTGGAAAAGCGCATCGAGGGCGCCGAAAAGGTCGGCAAGCACAAGACCTCCATGCTGCAGGACATTGAAGCCGGCCGTTCCATTGAAATCGACGCGCTGGTGGGCTCGGTGGTGGAACTGGGCCAGCTGGTGGGCGTACCCACGCCGACCATCACCGCCATCTACCAGGCTTCCAAGCTGCTGGCGCACACGGTGGAAACCGAAAGCGTTTCCGTCCGCGCGATTCCGATCCCGCGCGTCTGATCGTTGACGGGCCGGAAGGCCCGCAATGCCGTAAGCGCGCTGGCTATACTGCGGCATGCGCTATTGCCACACACAAATCGGCTGGGTCAGCCTCATCGGCATGGGCGGCGGCATGATTGTCACGCTGGCGCTGATGCTGGGCTCGGACAAGCTCGCCATCGCCGCCTGGGTTGCCCCGGCCATCGCCGCCACCTTCCTGCTGTTCATGGCCGTGTTCGGACGCCTCACGACGATGATCACCGCGGATGAATTCATCGCCCGCTTCGGCTGGCTGGGCTGGCCGTCGCAGGTCACGCCGCTCGCCGAGATCGCCGGCGCCATCCCTACCCGCACGTCACCCGTATCCGGCTGGGGCATCCGCATCACCACCCGCGGCTGGCTCTACAACGTTTCCGGCCGCAACGCTGTCATCATCGGCACCACCGATGGCAAGCAATATTTGGTCGGCACCGACGAACCGGTGGCCCTGGCCGACGCCATCAACGCCGCACTGGGCCGCGAGCCGGAATTTTCGCGGATACGCGGGGCGGGGGTGCCGCAGGGGTAGTGCAGTTGTCGGCGCTGCGGCACAAGCGTTAAAATAGGTGCCTGTACTGAATTTGGGGATGTAGCTCAGCTGGGAGAGCGTCGCGTTCGCAATGCGAAGGTCGAGAGTTCGATCCTCTTCATCTCCACCAAATAAAAAGACGGGGCCTCGTGCCCCGTCTTTTTATTTGGAGCAGTTGGAGAGACGCGAGAAATCTCCCGAGTTCGACTAAGCGATGTCCGGTGGACATCGCTTGGACATCCATCGCTTCAGGCGATGGATGGTCTTGAGCCGCCAAGCGGCGAGAGATTTCCTGCTCGCAACGCTTTTGCGAGCAGGAAACATCCTCTTCATCTCCACCAAAACAAAACGGGGCCTTGTGCCCCGTTTTTTTTGGTAAGTTTCGGGATCGAACTCTCGACCGGAGGGTGAGTGTGGACACAACCGAGTCCCTGCGGACTCGGTTGTGCCTCACGAACGGAAGGCCCATGCAGGGGCCGACCGCGAGAGTTCGGGCGCGCCGAGCAGGAAACATCCTCTTCATCTCCACCAAATGAAAAGACGGGGCCTTGTGCCCCGTTTTATTTCGCCCGTCTGATCCGCCTCAAGCGGCGCAACCCGCGTGACTCCTTCACGGCCCCCAGTGCCTCCTATAATCGTGGCACATACGACGTATCGCACACGCAGTCCCCGCCCGCCCCAAAAGGTATCGCCATGCACTCCACCGACCACGCTCCCCTGTTCCCGCATCCTGAACAACTTCTCGGCCAGCTCAAGGCGTTCATGGATGAGCACATCTATCCGAACGAAAAGCGCTACCACGCCGAACTGGCGGCGCTGCCAAACCGATTCGGCACGGTGCCGCTGATGGAGGAACTGAAGGCAAAAGCACGCGCGGCCGGATTGTGGAACCTGTTCATGCCGGCCAATCATGGCGGGCTGACCAATGCGCAGTACGCTCCGCTGGCGGAGGAAATGGGGCGCGTGATCTGGAGCCCGGAGGTGTTCAACTGCAATGCGCCCGACACCGGCAACATGGAAGTGTTCATGAAGTACGGCACGCCGGCGCAGCAGGAACGCTGGCTGAAGCCCTTGCTCTCGGGCGAAATTCGTTCCTCGTATGCCATGACCGAACCGGATGTGGCGTCGAGCGATGCGACCAACGTACAGACCTCCATCCGCCGCGACGGCGATGAATATGTGGTGAACGGCCGCAAGTGGTTCATTTCCAACGCCCACTACGAGCGCACGAAGATTTTCATCGTCATGGGCAAATCGGACCCGACCAATCCGAACATCCACCAGCAGCAAACACAGATCCTGATTCCGAAAGACACGCCCGGCGTGACGGTGGTGCGGCCGCTCACCACGCTCGGTTACGACGACGCGCCGCTGGGCCATGCCGAGCTGGTGTTCGACAACGTGCGCGTCCCGGCCGAGAACATCCTGCTGGGCGAAGGACGTGGATTTGAAATTGCCCAGGGACGGCTGGGTCCGGGGCGCGTGCATCACTGCATGCGCCTGATCGGTGCGGCGCAACGCTCGCTGGAACTTGCCTGCAAGCGCGCGGTCTCGCGAACCACGTTCGGCAAGAAGCTCTCGGAGCACCAGTCGATTCGCGAAGACATTGCCAAGTGCTTTTCAGAAATTGAACAGGCGCGGCTGCTGACCATGAAGACAGCGCAGCGCATGGACGAAATTGGCCCGAAAGACGCACGCGACCTGATTGCCGCGACCAAGATAACGGTGCCGCTGATGGCGCAGACGGTGATTGATCGCTGTATGCAGATTCATGGCGCCGGCGGTCTCACCAGTGACTACTTCATGGCCGAAGCGTTCAGCTATGCGCGCTGGTGCCGCCAGGCCGACGGGCCGGATCAGGTGCATATGATGGCGCTGGGCAAGCAGCTCATCAAACGCTACGCCGGCGCCTGAGTGTCCGGCCATCACGCGCCGCCTTTTTGCAATCGAACAGAAACGGATCACACCGCATGAGCACGCTTGAAACAGTGGATACACCCTGCCTGGTACTGGATGCCGCACGCATGGAGCGAAATGTGCACCGGCTGCGTGCGCGCCTCACGCCCATGGGCGTGAGCCTGCGGCCGCATCTGAAGACTGCCAAGTCGGTGGAGGTGGCGCGGGTGATGATGTCCTCGCCGTCCGGTCCGGCGACGGTCTCCACGCTGAAAGAGGCGGAGCAGTTCGCCGACGGTGGCGTCCGTGACATGGTTTACGCGGTGGGCGTTTCGCCCGCCAAGCTTGCGCGGGTACAGGCGCTGCGCTCGCGCGGTGTCGATCTGGTGGTGATCCTGGACAGCGTTGAGCAGGCCGATGCCGTGGCCGCGGCCTCGCGCCAATCCGGAAAGCCGATTCCTGCGCTGATCGAGATCGATTGCGACGGCCACCGCGCCGGTGTGAAGCCGGATGATGCGGCGCGGCTCGCGGCCATTGGTCGCGCGCTGGTGGATGGGGGCGCGGAATTGCGCGGGGTGCTCACCCATGCCGGCGGCAGCTATGGTGCCCGCAGTGTGGCGGCGCTGGAGCAGTGCGCCGAAGAGGAGCGCGCCGGCACGGTGCGGGCCGCTGAGTTGCTGCGCGCTGCCGGGTTGCCGTGCCCCGTGGTCAGCGTGGGCTCGTCACCGACGGCGCATTTCAGTCGCGATCTGACCGGCGTGACGGAAGTGCGTGCCGGTGTATTCGTGTTTTTCGATCTGGTGATGGCCGGTGTGGGCGTGTGTGCCATCGATGACATCGCCATTTCGGTGCTCGCCACCGTGATCGGCCACCAGAAGGACAAAGGCTGGATACTGGTCGATGCAGGCTGGATGGCGATGTCGCAGGATCGCGGCACCAGCCGGCAGCCGGTGAGCCAGGGTTATGGCGTGGTGTGTGACGTCAACGGGAAACCGTTGGGTGACCTCATCATGGCCGAGGCCAATCAGGAGCACGGCATCATCGCACTGCGGGCCGGTTCGACTGCTGCGTTGCCGGATCTTCCGATAGGTACGCGCGTTCGCATCCTGCCCAACCATGCCTGTTCGACGGCGGCGCAGCATGGTGCCTATCAAGTGGTGCGCGGCACATCGCTCGATGTGGAGGCGGTGTGGCCGCGCTTTAACGGCTGGTAGCGCCTTAACAGCGAAGCAGAAGTTCCGCCAAATTGAAACTCCAGCATTGGCGCGCCTTTCCGGGCATTTTTGGCCGGGAAGGCGCGCCAATGCTGGAGTTTCGGCCTTGGGTGGTTGGCTGGCGCCTCAGCGCGGCGGCGGGGATTTGCCGAACCGGAAGCTGTAATAGAGGTCCAGCGCGTTCTCCGTACCCGAGCGCGCGACCAGTGACAGCCGGTTACTGAGGTTCACGGTCAGCTTGACGATGCTTTCGGCGGTGGCGATGGATTGTTCGTAAGTGAGGAAGGTATTCTCGGAGAGGCGCTTTCCCACGGTGACGATCTGGGTGCCTGCCGAATCGCCGGTGTCGCTGGCGCCGGTGGTGGCGACGCGGCTGGTGCTGCCACGGCCCTGCCCGCTGTCGAGGGTGCCGCTGCCGATGCCGAATTCGTCGATGCCCAGCTTGCGCTGCAATTCGGTGACCACGCCGCCATCGCCGCCGAGAATGCTGGTGGCCGCCGCAATCAACATTTCGGAATCGCGGCTGGAGCCCTGGTCCGGCGCGCGGCCCTGCACCAGCCAGCTGAGTTTTTCCACGTCGGGTACGTTGGGATCGGACACCAGCCGGATACGCGGGCGTTGTGCAGTGCCCGTGACCTCCACCCCGGCCTCCACCGGCAGCTTTCGGCGCATGGCGCGGATGTTGAGGCCCGGATTGTCCACCAGCCCCGCGAAATTGATGAGGCCGCGCTCGATATCCAGCCGCTGGCCATAGGCGTCGAATTTTCCGGAGACGGCTTCGATGATGCCGTGGGCGCGCAGGCCGTGGCCGAGCTCTGACGTCAACTTGACGCTGCCGGCAAGCCGGCTCTCCAGGCCCGCACCGCGGAAGTACGACAACTCACCGGAGCGGATATCCAGATTCAGCCGGGTGCGCAGTGGTGTCGGGCGCACAGCCGCTTCAACCGTCTCACGCTTCTTGAACACCACGTCGTCCGACAGCGCGATCGAGCTGCGTTTCGGAAGCTCCCACCAGGTCGCGTCGGCGCGCAGGTTGCCGGTGATGGCGAGGGTGCGTTTTTCCAGGTTGAGCTTGCCGTCGCCCGACAGCACCACCCATTGGTCGTTGCGCTGCATGACGCCGACGCGATCCATGCGCAGGTCAATGGTGGCTCTTTCGTCACCGAGCCGGCTTTCCCCGCTGACTTCCAGGGTGCCGGGTGTCTTCACCAGTTCTGCGATACGGCGCGGTGCGAGATTGGCCAGCGCCGCGGGTGGCGGTTGGTGGGGGCTCTGGAATTTCAGCTCGCGTACAAACAGGCGGTCGTCCTTGAGATCCAATTGCATGCGGCCGTCACGCAGATTGATGCCCTGCTGCCGGGTGGAGAGAGCGAGCCCGGTGCCGGAGAACTGGCCGTCCACGCGCGGCGCGGCGGGCGTACCTGCGAGGGTGATGCCGCCTTCCAGACGGCCGCCGATTTTGATGCCATCACCCACCAGCACCGAGGCCCAGGCGAGGTCCGGGGTGCGGATTTTGAGCGCGCCGCTCCAGGGCAGTTGGTGGCTGGCGGCCGTATCCGCACCGAGTTGTGCAGCCAGATTGGCGGTGACCTCTCCCAGACGCAGGCCTGACAATTGCAGCGATGCCGTGGCGCGATTGCCCACCGCCTGCATCTCCAGTCGCGCCGCCTGCATGCCCATGGAAATTCTTGATTCCGGCGCGCTGGAATCAAACACATCATCGGTGGCGATGATGATGTCGCCCGCTTCGCGCGCCAACTGCACCCGGCCTCGCAGGTGCTCGCCAAACGTGAGGTCCCATTCGCCGCCGATGGTGAGGGTGGTGAGCGGCGCGTCTACAAACAGTTTCACCGGCAGCCCGCGCAATTCACCACGGCTCATCCAGGTACCCGCCTGGTGCGCGATTTTCTGGACGTTGGCCGTCCAACCGGTGCCGCGCAATTCCAGCGGGCCGGCGGCGAATGACGCGGTGGTGGCGGCTATCGGCGCCGGCGCGGCGAGTGCCACGATCGAATCGGTGCTGCCGACCGTCGCTGTTGAATTTAGCGTGAACCGCGTCAGGCTGCCGCTCCACGACGGTGTGGCTTCCATATCCCGCACGCCACCCTTGAGCGTCAGTTGCGCGCGCTGGAGGCCGTTGATGTTGGCCCCGGCTCCGATGGTGTGCAGCTCCGGCGTGCCGTCAAGACTGATGGCGAGCGCCTCCAGGCGGCCGGCCGCCGCCTCGGCAGTATCAAGGCTGAAGCGCACCCGCGCGGCGCTGTCGCCGGTCTTGCCGAAGGTGGCGCCGAACTGCGCGCCACGGATTGCGAACCGGCCCGGCCAGGAAAGCGATTTGCTGTGCGCGCTTCCCTGCACGACGGGGAGCGCACGGCTGCCGGAAATCGCCACGTCGGCGAACAGGTCGCCCTGCAGACCCAGGGGATCCAGTTTGGGCGCATCGATGCGGATGTTGAGAGTATTGCCCGGGCGTCCCCACGCACCGGCGGCGTCTAGCCTGTTGCCGGCCGCCAACAGGTGGATGTCGATCTCCGGCACCACGCCATCGGTGTAGCGGAATTTGCCGGCGCCGGACAGAGGCTGGCCGGCGTAACGACTCTCGCCCAGCGTGAATTGCAAGCCTGCATTCGGCTGATCGCCCAGCGAACCGGCGGCGCTGAGTTCTGCGTTGAGCAGCGCGGCGGGTACGTTGGCGAAGGCGGCGGGGTCGAATTTCTCCAGGCGGCCGGTGAGCGCAAAGGCGCGGGCACCGGCCAGCGCGACCTTTCCGGATGCGGAAAGGCTGGCACTGCCGCGCGACAGCGTCAGGTTCTCCAGCGCGACATCAGGGTAGGCGATGCTGACGTCGCTCGCCAGCCGGAAGCGCGGGTCCTGCACGTCGAGCTTCAGTTGCTGGCGGTTCAGCGACAGGACCGCGCCGACCGGCCCGGTCAATTTCGTGGGTTTGGCACTGCGGTGCAGGCTGGCCGCATTGACGTCGGTGGCCTGCAAGGCAAGAGCCAGCTGCTGCGCGGCGTAGCGGCCGCTGCCGGCGAGCATTCCGCCTTCATGCAGATCAACGCGCAGGCCGGCGATGTCGAGCACCCCTTCCGACCAGGCCAGATTGGCGGCGAGTTCGCGCACGGGCAGCAGGCCTTCGTCCACGCGGCCGGGCTTTGCGTTGCCGATTTTCAGGTGGCCGCCATAGGCGTCCGTGCGGTTGGCGACTTGCTGCAAAGCGAGATCCGCCACCAGCATCGCGCGCGGCGCGTTGTTGAACAGCAGGGACGGATCGATGCCCTTGAACGTTGCCTGAGTGCGGCCCACCATTTGCCGCGAAAACGGCGCGATGCGCGAGTTGAAGCTGCCGCTCACCCCTTCGCCGTCAGCGCTGCCGGTCACCTCAATAGCCGCCAGCGTTCCGTTCGCCTTTGCCTTCAGTGCCACCGCGTGCCCACCCGCATTGCCGCTGAGTTCAGCGTCCGCCTGCAGGCCGAACGGAGTTTGCGCCGCAATCTCGGCGTTGCCGGCAAGGCGCATTCCCCGGGACGTCGCGCGGATGCTACCAGCGCGGATGCGCCGGCCGTCAGCATCAATGGAAACAGCGACCGACTCGGCGATCACGGCTCCGGCGGCGGGATCGTGTGGGCGCTGGTACGGTGACGCCACGATGCGACCGATATTTAGCTGTGCCACACGCAGGGCTAGCGGTGGCGCCAGCGTCGCAGGGAGCGCCGGCGCCTCGGTGGAGGCGGCGGTGGCAATGTGCAGGCTTTGGGCGTCCAGCCGGTCGATGATGAGTTCACCACCCGGCAGTGCGTGCCACTTCCATTGCAACTCGACCTCGCGCAATTCGATATCGACCTTGTCGTTGCGAAAATGGATGGACTGGAATTGCAAGGGGCCGGCGAGGGTGCCGCGCGCGCCGCGAATTTCAAGCTGCGACGCCAGCCGGTCCTGCGCCACCGCAACGGCACCGCGCAGTCCGCCTTCGGTGCCCAAAAGCCACGCGCCACCCAGCGGCACCAGGGCAAGGGCGGTGAGCGGCAGCCACCACCAGCGAAATCGCGGCAACTTCATCGGAACGGCACCGTGACGGAGATGGCAAGCATCGCCTTGCCGGTTCTCTGGCCGTAGGCAACGTCACCGGCAAACACGCCCACCGGGCTGCGCCAGCGCGCACCAACGCCGTAGCCTGCTGCAGCGTTGAGCGCGTTGCGGTCATCGCTGGCACCGCCGGCATCCACGAACGCAGCAGCACCCCATTGCGGCGAAAGCCAGTGCACGACTTCGGCGCTGGCGGCGGCAAAGTAGCGGCCGCCGACCACGGCAGACCCTTCCTTCACTCCGAGGCTCTGGTAGGCGTAACCGCGGACGGTGTTGGTGCCGCCGGTGCGGAAAAGGAAATCCTGCGGGATGCCCGAGCGCGAAGACGCGATGGTGATGCCGCCCTCGATGCGCGCGGTGAACGTGTTGTTTTTCGACAGGCGGAAGGTGCGCGCGTAGCGGCTGTAGAGGCGTACAAAGTCCTGGTCCGACAGCACCGCCTTGCTGGCCCCGCCGATCTGCACACGTGCGGACTGCCCCAGATCCGGGTCGCCGCGCTCGGTTCCATCGCGCCACTCCCAGTCGACATCGGCGGTGAGCGCCTGGTTGGCGGTGCGCAGCCCGGCGGAGGGCCGGCGGATTTCATTTCGCCAGTTCAGCGCCAGGCGGATGTCAGCGGCGCCGCGTTTCTGGCTGAGGCTGCCACCCACGGCGAACCGGGTGAGATCCAGGCCCTGGATATCCGAATGTTCAAAGATGCCGCCAACGCTGTACCGGTATCGCGATAAATCGGGCGGCAGGAAAATATCCGCGTACGTGCTTTGCCGCAGCTGCTCGAGGCGCACGCCGCCAATGAGCTCCCAGCCGCGGCGGAACAGGTCGGAAGAACGGAAATTCATCTCGGTGCGTGCACGCGTGTTGGAACTGTAGCCGACGCCAAAGCCGACCTGAAACGGATCGCGCTCCTCAACCCGCACCAGTACCGGTGCGGTCACCACACCGTCGTCCGCGGTGGTGGTGTCGTCGCCGAGTTCCACCAGCACGCTGGAAAAGTAAGGCGCGTTCTGCAGGTCGGATTGAAGTGCGAGCATGGGCGCGCTGCGGTAAGGCGAGCCGGCCTGGATGACGATGTTGTAGCGCGCCACCAGCGCCGGCTGGTAGCGGTTCAGTCCGAGGTAACGCACCTCGCCGAAGCGATGACGCGCACCCGCATCAAAGGTGGCGGTCAGGCGCACTGTGGCCGCGTCCAGATCAACTTCTGCCTCGCTGGAAACCAGTGCTGCCTTTGGATGGTCCCGTGCCAGCAGGCGCCGCAAGACTTCCTGCTTGGCGCCATCCCAGTCGGCTTGCCGGAACGGTGCGTCTTTCTTCAGCGCCCAGTTGCCGATGATCGACTGGCGGCGTTCGGTCGCGATAGCACCGTCAATCTTGATATCGACATCGGCAATCACGAAACGCCGTCCCGGCACCACCGTCAGGCTGGGTTCGCCGCCCACTTCCGTCAATTTTGCTTCGGCGGCGAAATAGCCTTCGGTGGCAACCAGATCCGGAATCTGCCGGCGCAAGCGCCGCAGCGCATCGCGCGCGCCGTTGACCGTGCCGCCGTCATCTATTTCGAGATGCCTGGAGATGAGATCCATCAGATCGGCCGGCGCGTCGATGCGCACGGGGCGCGCTATCGCCGGCGCGCTGGCGAAGCCGGCAAATGCAGCGATGGCCAGCAGAAATGCCGCGAGCCGACTGCGGGGCACACCGGCTGTAGACGGGCGCGGTCTTTCGCAGGCGGCGCGCGCATCAGCGTGTGCTGTTGAAAAGGGTCGGTCGGCGGGAAGCTGCAAGCGGGATGCACGCACAAAAGGCGGCGTGACGTTGGGCGGATTGACGCGTGATTATATCGGGCGGTCGCACGCGGCTTCGCTGAGTCTGCTGCCATCGGTCCGCCGGGCGGCCGTTCGAATATCGCTGAAAAAGTTCCCGCACGGCGCATGCATACGCGCGCAAAGCCGCCATGGCGGCATAAAATGGTTTGATTGCGGGCTCAAACGGGCCGTATCAACGTGGCGCGATACCGGCCGGGGGGAACTGGAAGACGATGAATCGTTTCAGCCAGAAGATGATGCAGGTCTGGACGGGCTTCGGTCCGCGGTTCCTGCCGTTTGCCGACGCCGCCACACCGGATCTTCCACTCACCCGCCTGCTGCGCCTCTCGCTGTTTCAGGTGTCGGTCGGCATGGCGCTGGTATTGCTGGTCGGAACGCTGAACCGCGTGATGATTGTTGAGCTCGAGGTGCCGGCGTCCATTGTGGCCGTCATGATCTCGCTGCCGCTGATCTTTGCGCCGTTTCGCGCACTCATTGGATTTCGCTCGGATACCCATCGCTCGGTGTTGGGCTGGAAACGCGTGCCATTCATTTGGCAGGGGACACTGGTGCAGTTTGGCGGGCTGGCCATCATGCCGTTTGCGTTGCTGGTGTTGTCCGGGAATGAAGGTGCCCGCCACGTACCACCCATCGTCGGGCAGATTGGTGCCGGTCTGGCATTCCTGCTGGTCGGGGCCGGCCTGCACACCACACAAACGGTCGGACTGGCACTGGCCACCGATCTTGCGCCGGTCGAGTCGCAGCCCAAGGTGGTGGGGCTCATGTACGTCATGCTGTTGCTGGGCATGATCGTCAGCGCATTTCTGTTTGGCGCGGCACTGGTGGATTTCACGCCGGCACGGCTCATCCAGGTGATTCAGGGATCCGCGGTGGCCACCATTGTGTTGAACATGATTGCGCTGTGGAAGCAGGAAACCCGCGATCGCACGCGCAATGCGGTCACCCAACAGCAGCCCAGCTTTCGCGAATCCTGGGAAACATTCACGCGCGGCGGAAATGCGGTGCGGCGCCTGGTTGCGGTGGGGCTGGGAACAATGGCGTTCAGCATGGAAGACATCCTGCTGGAACCCTACGGGGGGCAGATTCTGCACCTCACGGTGGGCGCGACCACCAAACTGACTGCGACGCTGGCGGTCGGCGGCCTGCTCGGGTTCGGTCTCGCGTCGAAGGTCCTGAGCAGGGGTGCCGATCCGTTTCGCATGGCCAGCTACGGTGCGCTGGTGGGAATACCGGCTTTTCTGATGGTGATATTTTCTGCGCCGCTGGGCTCACCCTGGATGTTCGGGCTGGGCACCCTGATGATCGGTTTTGGTGGCGGCTTGTTCGGTCACGGCACCCTGACCGCCACCATGAATCTCGCACCAAAGTCGCAGACCGGGCTTGCGTTGGGCGCGTGGGGGGCGGTTCAGGCCTCTGCAGCCGGGCTCGCCATCGCACTGGGCGGCATCATTCGCGATGTGGTTTCCAGCGTGGCAGAGAGCGGCGGACTGGGCCCGGAGCTGAATACGCCGGCCACCGGCTATATGTTTGTCTACAGCCTCGAGATAATCTTGCTGCTGATCACGCTGGCGGCGATGTATCCGTTGATGCGACGCAGCCGTCAGTGAGCACTGCCGTGTCGGGTCACGGCTGAGTCGGCGTCATTCAAACGGCGCGTAGCCTTTGGCGACGGGAGCACCCGGCCCGGGCCGGCAAACATCAACGATATGCGTCCTGACCGATCGGTACAGGAACGGAAATTCTGATCGAAACAAGCGCCCAGCAGATCATGGGCCGGGATGGTTAAACATCCCGGCCCGCTGACGGGCGTAACAACAACCGCAGCTCCCTTATTTCTTCTTTGCCGGGGGAGCGTCGGCCGCGGGTGCGGCTGCGGCTGTTGGCGCGACCGGAGCCGGTGCAACTGCGCCCGCTGCGGCGGCGGCTGCCTTGGCTTTCTGGTTGCCGTTGAAATACGCGGGATACCAGTCAGTGTGCGTCAGGATTGCTGCGTGAACACTCAGTGCAATGGTTGCCACTCCGCCCAGAAACAGCGGCAGGCCCACGGTGGGTTTGACGACCAGCCAAATTTTTCCTTGGTTCATGATCTGTTCCCCTTAGTGAAGCCACGGTGTGTAGATGTAGGCCAGCAGATGCGCGAACGCCGCGATCAGACCGAAAAGGCGGGTGCCCTCGATCACGCGTTCATGCAACTCCTCCGCTTCTGCCACGGTTAAACCCGTTGGCCATACTCTGTTTGGATCATCAGCCATGTTGTTACCTCCTTGATAGACCTGCGACCAATTTCGTGCTGAACCCGCACGAGGGTTTTTTATGGCGACAGCAGCCACAAATTCGGATGGGGGGCGGCGGCGCCCGGTGTCCCGTTTTTGGGGTCCCAGCGGCGGAAACGCGTGCGCATGCAAGGCGAGGCAGTCGCCTGCACCTCAAGTTGGTGTGCGCTTGCACTCGATAAATGCTTGTTCTGGTCTGGCATGACACGTGGGATTCGTGCCAGGCTTGCGGGCGGAGCTGTGCGCGTGGCGGCAGCATTTTCGTCGTGTCTTGTGCCGGTGCGTTTGTCGGGGCCGAGAAAACGGGACCCGAAAACACAACGGCTTTCAAGTGTCTTTCTGGAAAAGAGGTATTTGGACGGTCGCTCGAATTGGCCCTACCATTTGTAGGATTGTCATTCTACGCTGACAGTAGCGCTTGTCAATCAAACATGACAGTAGGCCCGATGTGGCGTCTGCAGGGCACAACATCCGCGAAATTGTGCGGACGCACATTGCAGGTTCGAACCGCGCGCAGTGAGGTGGACGAATGGCGGATTGGGCGAACTGTGCTGCGCGACGGCAAACGCCGCGGCGGGATCAGGAAGTGCGGGGTTCGCGCATCAGTCGGCGGTGGGTGGCGCGGGCAAAGGGGATCCAGCCCAATGTGGCCCACCGCCGCCACATCAGCAGTCCGCGAATCCATTCGTCGGCCGCATAGGCTATCCACACACCGACCAGCCCCAACTCGAAGTGGACACCGAGCAGCCAGCTGCCGCCCGCCAGAACGACCAGCATCGAGGCCGCGCCCGCCACCACCGGATAGCGTGCGTCGCCGGTGGCGCGCAAGGCATTGATGACAATGAGATTGAAGGTGCGGCCGGGCTCCAGCAACACGGTCCACCCAAGCAGCAGCGTGCCGGTGGCAATAATGGCTGGATTTCGGGTGAACATTGATAGCGCCCAAGGCGCCAGCAATGCGGCAAGGGTGGTGGCCGCGACACTGATCAGCAGTCCCCAGCCCGTTGCCCGGCGGACGAGATGACCGGCATTGTGCAGGTGCCCCCCGCCGACGAGATGGCCCACCGCGATCTCCACGGCCACGCCGATCGCGAGGCCGAAGATTAGCGCCACGTAAGAGATCTGCAAAACGTACGCCTGGGTTGCCAGCGCCTCGGTGCCGAGCAGGCCGACGCTGGCGATGCTGGCCATGAAGGCGAGTCGATAGGCGACGGTTTCCGCAGCACCGGGCAACCCGACATGCAGTACCGGGGCGAGCGGCTCCCGCCGGATCGCGAACCAGTCATGCCATTGCGGTCGCAGGTTGAGTAGTCGGCGCCAGAGCAGGAGGTTGACCACCAGTGCAACCAGCCGCCCGAGAATCTGTGCCAGCGCGTAACCGTACACCCCCATGGCAGGCACCGGACCGAGCCCGAACATCAACGGCCACGCCAACAAAAGATGGGTTGCGTTGGCCAGCACCACCACCAATAGTGCAGGCTTGTTCTGCAGGTTGGCACGCAACACGCTCGACATCGACGCGAACCAGGCGTCGAGCAGCAAGGCAGGGGCCAGCATGGCAAGAAAGCCGGCCGCCAGGGGTAACACCTCGACCGGCGCATTCATCAACCGCATGAGCGGTGTGGCGCACGCGACCGCCATGAGTGCCGTCGCCAGGCCGATCCATGTGCTTGCCCCCAGTACGGCACGGGCGACACGCGCGGCAAAGTCCCGCCGGCCGCCGCCAAGACTTTGCGTGATGGCGACACTGACGCCCGCGCCGATGACGCGGAACAACATGAACAGTATGCCGAATACATGATTGCCGAGCGCAAATGCCGCGGCGGTCGGGTCGGAAATACGCGCGGCAAAACTGGTGCCCACCAGTCCCATGCCGATTCCCAGCAGCATCTCCAGGAACAATGGGGCCGCAATCTGCATGAGGCCGCGCAGGGTTGAAACCGGTGTGTGGACCGGCGCGCGATCGTGGGCTGATCGCGTGACGTGGCGATTCAATCGGCGCTCATCAGGGAAGGACGATGACGGCGCTGTCGTCCATGATCAGGGGTTCACGGGCGCCGTCACCACCGCCCATCGTGTGGCCGGTGGCACGCGCTTCGAGGGCCCGGTAGCCGCCATCGTAATCCCAGGTCGTTACATAGAGCTTTGCGCCGCTGAATGTTGTGGGACTGCCCAATGACGATGCGGGAATCAGAAACGAAATGGTATTGGAAGCCCTGTCGACGCGAATTTCAGCGCCTGGCGTCACCGGCGCACCCTCGGATGTTGCCGAAGCGCCTGTGGCTGAAAAGAGGGTGTTTGACCAACCATGTGCACGCAGACGGTAGTTCCAACCCATGCCGCCAGGAAGAGATGCGTTTTGCATCGGCATGACGGTTTGGAACGGCGCATTGCCCGGGATGTGAAGGTAGATGGTTAGTGCAACATGGTCAAAACCATTCTGCGGATTCCAGAGCGCTGTCACCTTGTTCATCGTCAGGTCGATCCGCAATGCACCACTGGTGTCTGAAACGCGGATTCCCCGCAGGTCCATCTGGCGGTTCTTCAGCCACCCGTCGTCATTTGGATAGCTGTATTTGCCGGTCGGGCCGTGGTCGTCGCCGGGCGCGTCCTTGATATTTACGAGCGGGCGCCACTTTTTCGAGACCCGAAATTCCCGGGAGTCGGAAACGGCGGCAAGTGATCCGTCTGGCGCATCCACAGACGCAGCCACGGTGTGGACAACGCCTGGATCGAACATTCCACCGGTGTCGATGCGTGCTTGCCAGCGGCCCGCTGCGTCCGCGATCGTGTTCAGACGATTTGAAAGCGCACCGTCCACGACCACCTTCACACGATCACCCGGTCGCGCGCTGCCGGAAACCTGGAAGTCGCCTGTTTGCATTTGACGCGCGAAACGGTCCAGCCGTATTACTGGCGTTGCGACCGGGTCGGGTGCCACGGCGGCAGCAGCGCGCCACACATAGCCGGCGCGGGGCGGCAGGCGCACAGAAAATTTTCCATCGCTCCCGACGCGCACCGCGGGTGCCACGCCCTCAATGGCGTAAAGAGCTGCCAGAACGGTTCCCGGCGGGAACGGCGTGGCGACGTTATCGAGCAAGGTTTCGCTATCGGCGGTGTTGAACGCCACAAACAGATGCTCACCGTCGAGCGTCATACGATAGGCGAGTGCGCCCGGACCCGCGGCACTTTGCCGGAGTATCGCCGGAATGCCGCGGGACAGCACCTTGTTTTCCTTGCGGAGCGAAATCACCGTGCGAATGAATTGATAGAGTGGTGCGTCGACATCAAAACGGTCCCGTCCTCCGGACTGGTATCCCTCTTTGAACATCGCAGCGCGCTGCACCGTAAAACCCTGTTCGGTACCGTAATAGATGGTCGGAATTCCCGGCAGCGTCATGATGAGCAGCAGGTTTTGTTTCAGGGCGGCTACGGAACCACCCGAAAGGAAGCGGTCGACATCGTGGTTGTCCACAAACGTCGGCATCAGGTGCGGGCGCTTGTGCAGCTTCATCATGTTGTTGATCCGCCAGCCGAGCTCCGCTGTCGGTCTTCCGCGGCTGAACACATCAACCGCGGTGCCATAGAGCGGAAAATTCAGCATGGCCGGGAGGTTGGGTCGTCCGTCCGGCCCGGTCATGTAGCGCTCGATCTTGCGGGCGAACTTGTCTTCACCCCCGCGATCGATGCCAAAGCCTTCGCCGAACACCAGGAAGTCATCGCGGCCCGTTCGACGCGCCACCTCGTTCATGCCGGGGGCTTCGGGCTCCCGCGAATACAAAAAATCGCGAAAGTATCCGGGCGGTACGTAAAACGCGGTATCGACACGAAACGCGTCCACGCCGACTTCGCGGATCCAATAACCGTAGCTGTCGCGAAGCGCGGTGCGTACCAGCCGGTTCTCGGTGTTGAGGTCATCGAGTCCCGCCATCTGGAAGTTGTGCTCCTGCAACGTATTCGTATAGTCGGCAATGGGGGGGGTCCAGTGGTAGATGCCGGCACGGCGCTGCACCGGATCTCGCGGGTCATTCATGCTGAATGGAAACTGGCTGGGTCGCTGGACCGGCCTTGAACCTGCGTTGGTCTGGAAATCGCGGGCGGGATCTTTCGCGCTCCACCGGCTTCCATAGCTGAAGAAATTGCCCGTGTGATTGAGCACAATGTCCTGCACCAGGTACATGTTCATGGAATGGAGCCGGTGCGATAGCCGCTTGTAATCATCGATATCACCCAGATGGCGATCCACTGCCGTGAAGTTCTCCGCCCAGTAGCCGTGGTAGCCCGAGTATTGGTGCTGGGGATCCCACCACTGGTTTGCCACCGGGGGCGTGATCCAGACGGCGGTGGCGCCAAGGCCGCGAATGTAATCGAGCTTCTCTTCAACGCCTCGCAAATCACCGCCGTTGTATTTGGCGTTGTCGCCGGGTCCAAATTCTCCGGCGCCAAGATTGTTGTTGACGGACTGCATATCGAAAAACCGGTCCGTCATCAGAAAGTAGATGATCTGGTCTCGCCAGTCCGGGGAGGGCACGTGCAGCTTCAGTTCAACCCCAGACTTCGGGGAGGTCGCATCCGCGGGATGCCGTGGCGAATTACCGGCCACTGAAGCGCCCGTGGCCTCCCGGCCGGCAGCGGTGAAAGTCGTAATGGTTGCCGCGATAGCCGCCACCAAATTCAGCAATGCCGCCATGGAGAGCGATCTGGTGTGCGCGTCGGTCATTTTTGTTGGTCGCATTGAGTGCAGTTCGAAATGCCGTGTCGCTGGCTGGGTGGATTCGGCCGTGTCCGGATGATGACCTCAATCACCATCCCTAACTCTAGTGATCGCCGCAGTGATTTTGCGGTTGGAGCGCCTAGATGAACAATCTCATGTTGTAGGAATACTACAATTTTCAGAGCAGGTTGACCACTTGACGCGTCACGAAATTGCAGTTTCGGTCACATTGTTCGTTGTTTTATTATTAATAAACAATATGTTAAGTTGTTCTTGTCGGAATGTGGCCTGAAAAAAGCATCGGTTGACAACCGTATAGTTTTATTACAAACTCGCCCGAAAATAGGTTTCAGAAAAAAAGCAGTTCAATTCCCGCGGCGTGCACCAGCGCGCCGATGTTGAAATCAATCGAGGAGAGGAAGTATGAAGACGCAGAAAAAGAGCCGGCACCAGCCGGGTGCTGAGGTGATGTTCCGCCGTAGTCCCGTGGCTATTGCGTGCGCCATGGCGTTGCTGTCTGCCGGTGCGCATGCACAGCAGGCAGAACCGGCAAAGGAGCCTGCCAAGCAGGAAGCAAAGCCCGCCGACAAGAAAGAAGCCGCGAAACCCGCC
>CAYSKY010000013.1:11314-20475 GCA_964431425.1 uncultured Burkholderiales bacterium | reverse complement strand
CCCACATGCGCGTCGTAGCCGCTCCGGCCGGCCGGGTCCACCAGCTGGCCGATGAATTCATGCGCCTCGGCACGTTTGGCGGCGGCGATCATGTCCTCGTCACCCGCATCCGGCCGGCCGTAGACAATGTTCTCGCGCACCGAGCGGTGCAGCAGCGAGGTGTCCTGCGTGACCATGCCAATGTGCATGCGCAGGCTTTCCTGGGTCACGTGGGCGATGTCCTGGCCGTCGATGGTGATGCGGCCGTGCTGGATGTCGTAGAACCGAAGCAGCAGGTTAACGATGGTGGATTTGCCCGCACCGGAGCGGCCGACCAGGCCGATCTTCTCTCCGGGGCGGATCACCAGCGACAGGTTGTCAATGACGCGCTTCGCAGGTTCTCCGGGTTGCTCTACCGCCGCCACGCCGCCGGTCTTGCCACCGTAAGCGAAGCTGACATCTTCAAACCGGATCTCGCCTTTGGTCACCACCAGCGGCTTCGCGTCAGCCGCATCGACCACGCTGTGCGGGCGCGAAAGAATGGTCATGCCGTCGCGCACCGTACCGATGTGTTCGAACAGCGCCGCGAATTCCCACATCACCCAGTGAGAGATACCGTTCAACCGCAATGCCATGGCCGTGGCCGCCGCCATCGCCCCGGCCCCGACCTCGCCCTGCACCCAAAGCCACAGCGTGACGCCGGCGGTGGAGGCAATAAGCGTCGCCGACAGCATCTGGTTCACCACTTCAAACGAGGTGATCATGCGCCATTGGCGGTACACCGTGACCATGAATTCCTGCATGGCACTGCGAGCATAGTCTGCCTCGCGGTTGGCATGCGAGAACAGCTTCACCGTGGCGATGTTGGTATAGGCGTCCGTGACGCGGCCGGTCATCATTGAGCGCGCATCGGCCTGCGCCTGCGCGACTTTGCCCAGACGCGGCACGAAGTAGCGCAGAGCCACAATGTAGAGCGAGAGCCAGCCCGCAAACGGCAGCACCACCCACAGATTGAAGCCGCCCACGATCAGGATCATGGTGCCGAAATAAATCACCACGTACACCAGGATGTCGGCGACGATCCACCAGATGTCGCGCACAGCGAGCGCCGTCTGCATCACCTTGGTGGCCACACGGCCGGCGAATTCGTCCTGATAGAAGCTGAGGCTTTGCGAGAGCATCAGACGGTGGAACTTCCAGCGCAGCCGCATCGGGAAATTGCCGGCCATAGCCTGGTGCTTCAACATGGCTTGCAGGGCCACCAGTAGCGGGCTCGCCAGCAGTACCGCCGCCAGTAGCATCAGGCGCGTGCGGTGCTCGGACCAGAGTTCGGACACCGGCGTCTTTGCCAGCCAGTCCACCATCTGCCCCATCACGCTGAACAAGTAGGCCTCGAACATGCCGATGGCCGCCGTGCACAGCGTCATGAACAGCAGGTATTTCCGCAGACCCTCTGCGGCCGTCCACAGAAAGGCGAAGAACGCCTTCGGGGTCGGCGCAGGCGCGCCCTCCGGGTAGGGGTCAACCAGTTTTTCGAACGAGGAGAACATGGGGCGGCTGCAAACCGGCGTCAGGCAGAACGGGCGATTGTACGGGGAGTTGGCGCGGCACACATAGGTGCGCGCGCGTACCGTCGAATCCGGGTGCTCCGATCAGCCCGGCCCGGGCAAGCTCACGCCTGCCCCGGCTGGGGGCTACTTGTAAAACGCCTCGACCGTCCCCGACAGTTTGATGGTCAGCGGGTTGCCTTTGCGATCCACCTTGTTGCCGATCGCCACCCGCACCCAGCCTTCGCTGATGCAGTATTCCTCGACGTCGTTGCGCTCCTTGCCATTGACGCGGATTCCCACATCGCGCTCAAAGATGGCGGCGACGTAGAACTTGCTGCGCGGGTTGACGGAGAGATGATCGGGCAGCGGGATCGGTTCGGTGCCGGTGGTGGCGGTGGTGTCGTTCATGGCGGTGATTCTGTGAAAGGTCAGTGTGCGGATGCGCGGGCAGTATAGCGAGGTGGTGGCACTTGTGGCGGACGGCAACATTCCTTGGAATGCGCCACGTCAAAAACTCGCGCAATCGCGGTCACCATTCTGCCGGGCCAGCCCTTCAGACCGGCCGCTATTTGCACCACTGCCGCTCGCAGGGGATGCCGTCGCCATCACCATCCATTTGCACACCCGGGCAGTTTTTCAGAAAGTACTTGGCCTCGTCGCACGAAGTCATTTGCGAACACATCGTTCGACCATCGCAGCGGTAGGCGCCGCTGCCCGGCGCGATCTGCTCGGAGAGAGACCGTGGGCGCGCCGTGCTCGGCGGCGGTTCGGCCACCGGTTCAGCCTGCCAGTTTCCACGGCTCTTGGGAGTGTAGTGTGTTGCCGCATACCACGCGGCCGCGAGCACAGCCACCAGCACAACGGCCGCCATGACCTTGCCCGTCCAACTGCCGCCTTGATCGGCTGGCTCGTGAATCTTTCCGGGGCGCTTGCGTTCAACATAGGCGACGCTCTCCGCACGCGGCCCCTTGCCAGGCACATCAACTGCCTCGTAAGTCACCAGCTCACCACCGGTCGGCCTGCCCTCGCCGGCACGCATGGCGCGAAAATGCAGGAACACTTTTGGGCCACCGCCATTAGGAACGATGAACCCGAAACCGCGGTCGTCCTTCCAGTCGGTGATGCGCCCCTGGAATCTCATCGCCGCGGCAGGCCTTAGCCGCCGCCCTTGATCCCTGCCGACTTCACCACCGCCCCGAAGCGCGCGAGGTCACGCGAGATTTCCTCGGCGAACTTTGCCGGTGTTCCCGGGGTGGCGGTGATACCCAGTGTGTCCAGGCGCGCGCGTACGTCGGCATCGTTGAGCACGGCGTTGAGTTCGGCGTTGAGTTTGTCGATCACGGGCTTCGGTGTGCGTGCCGGTGCCATCAGGCCCACCCAGGAACTGATGGTGAAGTCCGCCACGCCGCTCTCAATGAAGGTGGGCACATCCGGCAGCGAGGCTACGCGCTGCGGGCTGGAAACCGCGATGGCGCGAAGCTTGCCGGTCTTGACGTGCTGCAGCGCGCCGGCCACGGCGGTATAGACCAGCGGAACGCTGCCGCCCAGCACATCGATGAGCGCCTGCCCGCCGCCTTTGTAGGGAATGTGCACCAGGTTCGCACCGGTTTTCAGCTTGAACAGTTCACCGGCAATGTGCGGCGTACCGCCGGTGCCGGAGGTGCCATAGGACAAGCCTTCCGGTTTGGACTTGGAGAGCTTGATCACATCCTGCAAGGTCTTCACCGGCACGTCCGGGTGCGCCACCAGGATGAGGATGGCGTCGCCGATCTTGCCGACCGAGGCGAAGTCCTTTTCGGTATCGAACGGTACCTTGTCGAACACATGCGGATTGATCACCATGGTGCCGTCAAAGGCCAGCACGAGTGTGTAGCCGTCGGGCTCGGCCACGGCCACCTGCTGGGCGCCGATATTGCCGGAGGCGCCGGGCTTGTTGTCCACCACCACAGTCTGACCGAGGCGCTTGGACAACTGGTCGGCGACAAGGCGGCCGCTGGTGTCGGTCACGCCGCCGGGCGAAAACGGCACCACCAGCTTGATGGACTTGGCGGGATACGCGGTCGTCTGCGCCGTTGCCGCTGGCGCCAGTGCCGCCATTGCCATTGCAGCGAGCATGGTGAGAGTCGTCTTGAATCCACGGCTCGTCCTGCGGCGTCGCAGTTCAAGACTAGCGTGCAAATCGGGTGTGGCCTGCTGGCTGGTTTGCATTGCGTTCTCCTCGCGGTGTTTGTGGTGATTTTGCATCAGCCCGCCATTTCCAGCCGGCGGGAAGTGCCCGAGTCTTGTTTAGGCACTATAGTAGCCTGCGCACTTTCCTGCGGGGGCACCACGCCCCGCACCTCAGCCGGTACACACCCCACAAGGAGCGGTGATCCATGAGCGGCACGAACAACAATATCAGCCGGCGCGAGTTGCTGGCATTGATCGGCAAGGTGGCGGGGGGCAGCGCGATGTACGGCGCGATGCACACGCTGGGCTTCGCGGAGGAATCCTCCTACAGCGGCCCGATCAAACTGGACGGCGCGCCGAAGGGCACCACGGTATTGATCCTCGGCGCCGGTCTTGCCGGGCTAGTGTCGGCGCTGGAACTGCGCAACGCCGGCTACAACGTGAAAGTGCTTGAGTACAATAACCGCGCCGGCGGCCGGGCATGGACCATCCGCGGCGGGGATGAAATCACCGAACTGGGCGGCGCGAAGCAGAAATGCGAATTCGACAAAGGGCAGTATTTCAATCCCGGCCCGTGGCGCATACCCACGCATCACTACGGAATCCTCGATTACGCACGCCGCTTGAAAGTGCCGCTGGAACCATTCATCCAGACCAACTACAACGCCCTCATCCATTCCGAAAACGCCTTCGGCGGCAAGCCGCAGCGTTACCGCCATGTGCGCGCTGACTACGCGGGCCACGTCACCGAGTTGTTGTCGAAGGCGGTAAATCGCGGCAGCCTCGATGACACCGTCAGCAAGGAAGACAAGGAAAAGCTGCTCGAGTCCCTGCGCGAATGGGGCGCACTCGACAAGGACTCGCGCTACGTGGCCAGCGTGCATACCAGCCGCCGACGGGGCTTCGACGTGCCGCTGGGCGGCGGCCTCGCGCCCGACCCGGTGCCTTCCAAACCGATTGCGCTGTCCGACATTCTGCAGTCGGGCGTGTGGCAGGCGCTGAATGACGGTGAAGAGCAGGACCATCACGCCAACATCTTCCAGCCGGTGGGTGGCATGGACACCATCGCCCTCGCCATTTACCGGCAGGTGGCGAAGCTGGTGAAATTCAACGCCAAGGTCACCAGGATCGACCAGTCCCCACGCGGCGTGACGGTGACCTACACCGAGGCCGGCACAGTGCGGCAGGCCAAAGCTGATTGGTGTGTGTGCACGATTCCGCTGTCCATCCTCAGTCAGATGGAAATCACTGTCAGCAAGCCGATGCAGGAAGCCATCCAGGCGATTCCGTATGAGGCGTCAGTGAAGATCGGTCTGCAATTCAAACGCCGCTTCTGGGAGCAGGACGATCAGATCTACGGCGGTGTTTCCCATACCAGTACGCCGCTGCGGATGATTTCGTATCCAAGCACCGATTACGGAAAACCGGGCAAGGGGGTGTTGCTGGGCTGCTACCTGTGGGGACCGAACGCTTACGAAGTCACCGCCATGACCCCGAAGGAACGCATCAACATGGCCGTGCACTACGGCGCCATGGTGCATCCGCAATACCCGAAGGAATTCGACAATGGCGTGTCGGTGGGCTGGCACCGTGTGCCATTCGTCAACGGCTGCTTTGCGAACTATCCGCTGGGCATGCGCGACAAGCACTACAAGACGCTATGCGGTATCGACGGCCGCATCGTACTGGCCGGTGAACACGCCTCGCGCCTCTTTGCCTGGCAGGAAGGCGCGGTGCTGTCGGCGCTGGATGCCATCAAGCGCCTGCACGCCAAAATCAAAGCGACGGTTTGAGGGAGATGACTATGACGATCAAAAATCTCGCCCGTACTGCGTTGCTGGCCACGCTGGCCGGCGCATCAGCCTTGGCCGCCGCGCAGGAACAATCCTTCCCACCGGTGACGCTCGGCTGGGTGTTCAAGTCGCAGGACGGGAAGGAGCTTTACCAGAAGATTTGCCAGGGCTGCCACATGCCCGACGGGCGCGGCGCGAAAGGCGCCGGCATGTATCCGGCGCTGGCCAACAATCCGCGGATCGCGTCTTCCGGCTACATCGTCAGCAATGTGCTCAATGGCATTCGCGGCATGCCGAATTTCGGTGTCTTCCTCACGGATACGCAGGTGCAGGCGGTGGCCACCTACGTACGCACCAATTTCGGCAACCAGTACACCGATCCGATCACGCTGGATGAGGTGGCGAAGTTACGGCGGCCGGTGAAGGGGTTGTTTGCCGAGTAGTGGTGACCGGCGGGGCCGCCGCCAGCGTTACGGCCTTCCCGTCCCTTTTGCATACAAAAACCGCAGCATCCCCTCTACACGCAGCGCCCAGCTGGCTTCATCGTGCGTCGCGCCGGGCGCTTCCAGGTAGTGCAGCGTGTCGGCGCCCCAGCCGCGCCTGATCAGCGTGTCGCGCAAATTGCGCATCACCGGCAGCGCCTCGGCGCCTTCGGCCGTGCCGATGTCCAGCCAGAGCCGTGGCCGCACGGACGCAGGCAGCGGGACTGACGCCGCATCACGCAATACAAACTGGTCGTCCCACCACACCGAAGGCGAGACCACCAGCGCGGCGCCAAACACCTCGTGATGGTGCAGCGCAAGCCACAGCGACAACAGGCCCGCCAGCGACGATCCGCCTGTTGCGGTACTGGCCGCATCCGGCCGCGTGCGGTAACGCATGTCGATCATGGGCTTGAGTTCACGGATGAGGTAGTCGGCATAGCGTGTCGCGCCACCGCCCATGCGGCGTGCCTCGCTCAGGCCGGTGCGCTCGGCAGGCAGCAGTGATGCCGTGGGCGTGTACTCATCCATGCGGTCACGCGTATTCGCCACGGCCACGACGATGAAGGGCGTGACCGTGCCCGCGGTGACCAGCTGCTGCGCGGTTTCATCCACCTGCCATTCCGCGCCGGCGGCTTCGGCATCGAACATCGCCTGCCCGTCGTGCAGGTACAAAACGGGATAGCGGCGCGATGTATCGTTCTCGTATCCCGGCGGCAGCCACACCTGCACCTCGCGCGGCGCCACATATTTTGAGGACACAGGCGCGATGCGATCGATGCGGCCGGTGCGCTCCACCGGCACCGGCTCGGGCGGCGAATCGAAAGCGCGCACCACGGTCTGCGACGGCGTGCGCAGCAGCAGCGTGCGGTTGCGGCCTTCTTCCCAGCCGTCGTCCGGCCCGAGGCCGGGACGCTCGAGGCGGAACTTGTATTGCAGGGGCTGGCCGCCGCCGGGTGGGCGCTCGAAGCGGACGTCCACGGCATAGCGGTCGCCACCGATCGGCTGGGCGACGATGGACTGCGACCACGACAACGGCGGCGAGGCGCCGCGCACGCCGACGCCGTCTTTTTTTGGGTCGAACTTGCCGGCGGCAATCTGCGGCCGCATGTCGATCTCGAAGCGCACCTGCCGCGTGACATTGTCAGCCGCCGGCGTTTGCGCCTGCAGCGTGCCGGCCGTCATCGTGCCCAGCGCCAACAGGGCGCCGGCAAAACGCCGCACCATTGTTTGTTTGTTCACGACTCTCTCCCCACCAGTTGACCGGCACAGTATCGGCGGCCGGGACCCCGGCTGCGACGGTTGCGCGACGGATGCCGGAAAGCGCGGGGCGGAATGCAGGTGGGTGCCGCCATGCCGCTGCCAGTGGCCTCTACTTCACCCTGGCGCGAAAGTAGTACGGCACATTGTTCACCGCAAACGGCTGGTCTACGTTGGCCCGCATCGCCCAGGCGGTGATGACCTGGTAGATGGGGATCAGCGGCAGGTCGTCGCGCTGGATGATCAGCACCTCGCGGATCAAGGCATCGCGTTTGGCCATGTCGGTTTCGAGCTTGATGCGGTCGATCAGGCTGTCCATTTTCGGATTCGCGTAGCGCCCGAAATTGGCGTCGCCATCGCCCGAGCGCTCGGCGCCGACGCTGCGCATGAGCGACTGCACCACATAAAGCGCATCGAGCGTGGTGGCACCCCAGCCCCAGTTGTAGAAGCTGGTGTCGTACTTCTGGATCTTGGGGGCATACGTGGGGTTGTTGACAACGTTGGGCGTGAGCTTGATGCCGATCTGCGCGAGCATGGGCGCCATGGCCTGGCAGATTTCGCCGAACGGAACCTGGTTGGTGGAATCCATGGTGAGTTCGAAGCCATTGGCGTAGCCGGCCGCGGCCATCAGTTTCTTTGCGCGGGCAATGTCGGGCTTGCCCGGCTTGTCGAGATCGGCTGCATAACCCTGCGCTTCCCTGGGAACGATGAGCGCCGTGGGCCGGCCGTAACCGCGCATGATCTTGCTGACGATGAGGTTGGCGTCCACGGTGCCGGCGATGGCTTGCCGCACGCGCAGGTCCTTCAGTGGGTTCTTGCCCTTGACGTTCGAATACTGCAATTCATCGCGGAACACATCGAACGCCATGTACACCACACGCGGATCGCTGCCCACCACCAGCTTCAGGCCGGGTGTGGATTTCATGCGGTCGCGGTCCTGCACGGGCGGGTCGAGCATCACATCCACCTCGCCTGAGATCAGCGCCGCGCTGCGCGTGCCCGGCGCCTTGATGGGCTGCCACACCACTTCCGTCACGTTGCCGCGCTCGGGCGAGGCGCGGTTCCACCAGTTGGGGTTTTCCTTGAGGATGGTTTTCACATCCGGCTGGCGCGACGCCAGCATGAATGGCCCCGTTCCGTTGGTATTGCGCGAGGCCACGGTGTCTTCGTTGTCCTTGTAGTTCTGCGGCGTGGCGCTGTTGTTCTTCGTGCTCCACGCTTTGGACATGATGCGAAAGCTGAACAGGTGATTGAGCAGCACCGGATTGGGCTCCTTCATCACCAGGTCCACGGTGAGCTCGTCGATTTTCTTCGCCGACCCCACGCCCTGTACAGATGATTTCAGGTTGGAGAGCGGGTGCAGCACGCGCTCAATCGAAAACACCACATCGTCGGCCGTGAAGGGCGAGCCATCGTGAAACTTCACCCCCGGCCGCAGCTTGAACCGCCATGTCTTCGCATCCGGCTGGCTCCACGAAACCGCCAGCGCCGGCACCAGTTTGAAGTCCCTGTCGCGCGTGACCAGCCCTTCATACACGCTGGCCAGCAGGCGTGTATTGCCCAGAATGTTGGCCGAGTGCGGGTCCAGCGTGGTGGCGTCATCGGCCAGCGTAACGCGCAGGGTTTTGGCGTGGGCGGCGGCGGACAGGGACAGCGCGAGGAGGAAGGTGGCGAGGCGAAGATAGGGGAGCATGGGGCCGGTATTTGAGGGATTGAAAGGGAACGCTACGCGGCGCGATTGCTGGTGGCACCGCAGGTCTGTGTTGATTCAGCAATGACCTACGATTGAACGAAACTTTACCTTCCCCGGCGAAGGCCGGGGTCCAATTTCGATTTTCTACAACGAAACAACTTGGGCCAAGCGATTGCATTCGCCTGGCGTTCAGTGGGCGCAGAGCATGCTCTGCTAAATCCCCACATCACCCCCG
>CAYSKY010000013.1:6812-11304 GCA_964431425.1 uncultured Burkholderiales bacterium | reverse complement strand
CCCCCGGCCTTCGCCGGGGAAGGAACTTGTTCGGCCATTTTCCGACATCGCCAGACGCTGGAGCTGTGGAAGTTACCAAGTGCCAAACTCTAGCATTGGCGGGCCTCCCAGCCCGAAAATGCTTTGGGAGGCCCGTGGAATGGCGATCTTCGCATTCCGCCTACGCTGCCTGCACAATCCGCCGCCTTTTGCCACAGCCAACCGCGATTCTTCATAATGATCCGGCCATGACCCCGCTATTCGAACGCAGTTCATTCCTCGAGTCCCTGTCATCCGACCTCCAATCGGCGGCTGCCGGCGAAGGCCGCACGGTGTTGGTGTGCGGCGAGGCGGGCATCGGCAAGACCACGCTGCTGGAACACTTTGTTGCCGCGCATCCGGAGGTGCGTTACCTGTGGGGTGCCTGCGAGGCGCTGTTCACGCCGCATCCTCTGGGGCCGCTACATGACATCGCCCGCGAGGGGGGCGGCCGGCTGAAGTCGCTGCTGGCTGACGGCGCCGAACGCGCACTGTTGTTTTCGGCGGTGCTGGACGAGCTCTCGGCCGGATCGGTGCCGACGGTGATGCTGATCGAAGATGTGCATTGGGCCGATGCTGCGACGCTGGATTTGATCAAGTTTCTTGGCCGGCGCCTGCAGCGCTCCACGGCCCTGCTGGTGCTGACCTACCGCGATGATGAGATTGATGCGACGCACCCGCTGCGCGCGGTGCTGGGCCAGTTGCCGGTGCGGCGAGTGACGCGGCTGGCATTGTCCCGCTTGTCACCAGCCACGGTGGCGGCGATGGCGCGCGACGCGCAGCTCGACGGTACGCAGCTCTATCAGGCCACCGGCGGCAATCCGTTCTTCGTGACCGAGGTACTGGCCAACGGCCGGGCAGATTTACCCCAGACGGTGCGTGATGCGGTGCTGGCACGTGCGGCGCGCCTGTCGCCACGCGCACGGCAGGTGCTGGAACTGGCGGCGCTGGTGCCGCGCGCGGCGGAGGTGTCGCTGATCGAAGCGCTGCTGCCGGGTACGCTGGAGGCCATTTCCGAATGCGTGGGCAGCGGCCTGTTGATTGCCGGGCACGACACGCTGCACTTTCGCCATGAACTGGCACGCGTGGCCATCGAGCAATCGTTGCCGCCGCCTGCTTCGCGCGCACTGCACGCGCGCATGCTGGCGGCATTGTCCGCCCCCGCTGATGGTGACGCCCCGCCGCCGCCGCTGGCACGTCTGGTGCACCACGCCCACCACGCGGGTGATGCCGCCGCTGTACTGCGTCTGGCCCCGCAGGCCGCGCGCGAAGCCGAGGCTCGCGGCGCGCGGCGCGAGGCGGCGGCGCAGTGCCGCGCCGCGCTGGCGTTCCGCGATCGCATGTCCGAACCCGAGCTGGCCGGCGTGCTGGCGGACTACGCGCGCCACACCTTCGAGCTCAATGACCTCACCGAGGCGATTCCGGCCCGCGAAGAAGCCATCGCGCTCTACGAAAAGTTGGGCGATGTGCAGCGGCAGTGCGGCGCGCTGGCCGCGCACGCCTTGCTGCTGGTGCGCGCATTGCGCAACCGCGACGCCGACGCCACCAGCCGCCGCGCCATCGCGCTGGCCGAACAACTGCCGCCCGGCGCGGAACTGGCGCGCGCTTACGAGACCGAGGCGTATCTTCGAATGCTCAACCGCGATTGCCGTGAGGCGGTGACATGGGGACGCAAGGCGATTGCGCTGGCCGAACAGTTTGACGACAAGGCCACGCTGGCGGCGGCTCACAATACGGTCGGCGCGGCGCTGCTGTTCATCGACCCTGCGGCCGGTCGCGCGGAAATTCTTGAAAGCATGCGCATCGCGCGGCAGCTGGAGGATGGCGGCGTGGGCGTGGCCGACGCCTACACGATGATCGGCACGGGTTCGGGCGAGCTGTTTGACTTCGATGCCGCCAAGCAATACCTGCACGAGGGCGTGGCCTTTGCCAACCACCACGACCTTGACCGGCTGGGCGGCTACATGGAGGCCTGGCTGGCGCTGGTGGATGTGTTCGAAGGCCGCTGGGACGCGGCCGGTGAGCGCGCGCATGCCCTGCTCGCCCGCGGTGCCGCCGGCTCCACCAACCGCGTCACCGCGCTGATCGCACTGAGCCGGCTGCGGGTGCGGCGCGGCGACCCCGGCGTGAACGAATTACTGGATGAGGCGCTGGACCTCGGCGCCCGTAGCGGCACGCTGCAGCGCTTGGCACCCGTGTGCGGGCTGCGCGCGGAGCAGGCGTGGCTGGCGGGCGACCTCGATCGCGTGCGCAACGAGGCCATGACAGCCTTCGAGCTCGCCGCCCAAAAACAGCACCCGTGGTTTCTGGGCGAAATGGCGTACTGGCGCTGGCTGGCCGGCGACGCTGCCGCTGATCTGTCGATTGGCGACATGGCTGCGCCCTGGGCCCTTTCGATCACCGGCCGCTGGCGCGAAGCAGCGGATGCATGGACCGCGCGCGGCTGCGTGTACGAGGCGGCGCGGGCTCTGATGGCGGGCGACCAGTCCGCACAGCTTGAGGCACTGGCCGTGTTCGAACGCCTCGGCGCGCGGCCGGCCATCGAGCGCCTGCGGCAACGCATGCGCGAGGGCGGTGTGCGCGGCGTGCCGCGCGGGCCGCGCCAGGCCACCCGCGAAAACGCCGCCGGACTGACGGCGCGCGAGATGCAGATCCTCGAACTGGTGGCCGAAGGCTGCGCCAACAGCGAAATCGCGCGGCGCCTGTCGCGTTCCCCGCGCACGGTGGACCACCACCTGGCCGCCATCCTCGACAAGCTTTCCGTGGCCACCCGCACCGAAGCCGTGGCAGCCGCGCGGCGGCTGGGGCTGCTTGGCGAAACCTAGCCAAAATAGGCAGGTGCCGGCCGCAATATAGGTATTGCCGCCGATTTGCGCGCGCCGTGGTTTCCTTATCGTGTCGTCAGGGTTGGATTTCGCCAATCCGCAACATGACCACACCACAAGGAACCCTCATGCCACGCTATCTCGTTGAACGCAGCTTTCCCAATGGCCTCTCCATCCCCCAGACCGAGGAAGGCGCCAAAGCCCTGCAAAGCGTCATCGCCAACAATGCTGAAGACGGTGTCTCCTGGGTGCATTCCTACGTGAACCCGGACAAGACCAAGACCTTCTGCATCTACGACGCCGCCAATCCCGAAGCCATCCGCCGCGTGGCCACACGCAACGGCCTGCCGGCGGACAACATCACCGAAGTGACGGTGCTGAATCCGTATTTCTATCGCGGGTAATAGCGGGGCCGGCGCAGGTGAAGGTGGATTGCCAAATGTGTGCCGCGCCGACCCGCAGCTTCAGTACTCACTCCACCGATGCCAATAGTGCATCGACCTCTTCGTGCAAGGGAAGTGTGGCGGGCCCCCGGCATTTGGCCGCGCGCCTGGAAACAGCCGCAGCCACACCCACCTTGTCCCTGCCAGCGCCGGCATCGAGCAGCAGCTTGATGAGCTTCACCTGCCGGGCTGCCGCTTCCGGCCAGCTTTCACAGCTTCCCGCAGCCATCAAGATGGGCGTGGTGCCGCCAGGCCCGGCCAGCATCGGGCTGGCGCCCGATGACAACAACAGGGCCGTGATTTCAACCTGCTTTGCATATATCGCGCCGGTCAACGCGGTGTTGTACGGCCCGATGGTGTCCGGGTCGGCACCATTGCGCAGCAGTATCCTCATCGCTTCCAGTTGCTCAAGCCTTGGCGGGTCATTTGGCGACAGTTGTGTCGGCAACGAGTTTTTCGGAATACGGACGCCCATGCCCAGCAGGTAATTGACACTCTGCACGGCAAACTCGACGCTCGCCAGATACTGGATCGCCGCAGCGAGAACTTCTTCGTCGGTTGCCATCGCCACCATATGGCCCATTACCCGTGCAGACTCCTGTCGCGGCATGTAGCTGTTGCAGTACTTCCAGCACTTGGCAGCAAAGTGATCTGACAATTTGGTGGACAAGCGCTTCTTGTCGGAACGCTCCCAAAGGTACCTGGCGATGTCGTAGTGCTCATTTTTCAGCGCCAGATCAAACGCCGAAAGCCCGGTTACGCCGACGGGCGGCTCATCCCATGTATGGCGCGCATAGATGTCGGCACCACGTGCCACCAACAGCTTCACAGCCTCTTCGCGCCCGGATTCAGCAGCGAGCATCAGCGGGGTCTGTTTGCGGACGCGACTGCGGCTGGGTTCATGAAAATTGGTGGAAAAGCGCATTTCCGTGTCGTCATAGGGCAAGTCGACCAATGTGCCCTTGTCAAGTTCGGCTTCAATGGCCTTGAGGTCCCCTGCAGACGCGGCCACATGCAGTGGCTTCTTGGCGGGCGGAAACAGGCCTGCGTGCACGCTGCCAGCAAGGCAAAGCAACAGTCCAACAAGGCAGCCGCTTACAGATGGCCTCAAAGTGTGCTCCCGTCCAGTGTCTTTCTTCGACCCTCCAACACCCTGCTGCGTTCCCGCGTTTTCGAGGGCGCACTAACGGACGGCATCAAACACCG
>CAYSKY010000013.1:0-6802 GCA_964431425.1 uncultured Burkholderiales bacterium | reverse complement strand
CACCGCCGCGAATCCACCGTCCTGTCCCGGTTCACCGGCAAGCGTGGCGGCCGGAATTTGCCACGTAAATGTATGCGCCCGTCCGGCATTCACGCGGATCACGGCGCTTTGCCCGGTGGCAAACTGCGGAGGCTGGTTTTCGATATACAGCAGCCGGTAATTGCCGTCGACCAGGTTGTCGATCAACAGCGACGTCTGCGGCGGCAGGTACAGCTGGCGTTGCGGCACGCAGGTTTCCTGCACAACAAGGCAGAGTTTGATGAATACCGGCGCCGGGCTGGCGTCATTGGACACCCTGATGCGAGCCTGGCCGGCCTCGCGATCGGCAGGCGGGACAAGATAGGCCGCGACTGCGGGCCACTGTCCATTTGGTGCGGGATGCGCGGGCGCTGCAGGTGGCGCAGGCGGCGCTGATTCGCGAGTTGCCGCAGGCACGCCCGCTGTTCCCGGCCGCTTGGGGATCTGCAGGTATTTCGGGTCCAGCATCACGGTACCGTACACGATGTACAGCGTGCAGGCACCCGCCGCCCAGGCGAGCGCGCGATGCAGATTGAAGCCAAAGCGGCGTCCGCCAAAGATGCCATCGCGCTGGTCCGTGTCGAACAGCCCCGGGATCAGGTCGCGGCCGGTGGCGGCGTGCCACAAGAATGCGACCACCAACGCGCCGAACAGCCAGGGATAGATCGCCACCAGCCTGAAGTAGATCTCCAGCGCCAGTGCCATCGGCAGGATCCACAACAGGTTGGCCATCGCTTCCTCGGCGCGTGCGCCGGGCGAAAGCACCAGCAGCAGGACGGCCGACAACCGGTACAGATCTAGGAGTGTGTGCCGGAAAAAAATGGCGGGACGATTCACGCCGTCATGCTACACGTCGGACGGCAAACAGGGCCAGCAGCAATGCGACAATACCGGCATGTCCGATACCGACCTGCGCACCTGGCGCCCCGCCATCCGCTTTGTGGCCTTCGCCGCCCTCGTGGTCGGCTTGATACTACTGACCTTCGCGTGGCGGGCGCTGACCAAACACAAGGTAACCACCACGCTTAATTGCCTCGACCAGGCCGCGAACTCACAGCCGGCCAACTCGGCGCTCACAGCGGTAGACAAGTACGCCGCCTGTGCGGCGAAACTGGCCGGTACCGAAGGCGTCACGCCGGATCGGCCGCCACGTTGCCGCTATGCCGGGGTGTGGACCTCGGCGCGTGGCAACACAAGCTATCGCATTTCCCTGAACCTGGACGGCAGCTTTCTGGCCGAGCCGGCCCTGGGTGCGCCGGCCATGCAATCTGAAATCAGCGGAGCGTGGGCGGTGGCGGGTAACGCGCTGGCGTGGGCCTACGACAGCGGTGCCGTCTGGCCGCCGGATATCAATCCAATTTTTGCGGAGAGCGAAGGTGCGTTTTCGCTGCGGGAGGTGAACGGCGCCGTGACGCGGTTCACGCTGGTGGAGCGCACGACTTCAGAGGCGTGCGCAAAGAAATAAGCGGGGCACTGCGGCGGTGATCGTTCAGCCGGGGACGTGCATTAAATCGCCCCGGCCCAACGATATGCCGCCTGCGGACTGGATCAGCCGCCCTTCTTACCCATTTCGGCAGCTTTTGCCGCCTTGGCCTGCTTGGCTTCCTGCTTGCCGATTTCCTCGGCGGTCAACTTCACTTTCTTGACCTTGTCCGGCTTGGTCTTCTCGGGTTTCTCGGCCTTCACTTTTTCTTTCTTGACCTTTTCTTTTTTCACGACCGGACCGGCTGCCGCGAGCTTGGCCGCGTGCTTGGCCTGCTTCTCGGCCACCGCAATCTGGCGCTTGTGCTTCTGATTCTGACGACGGGCCTTCAACATCGATGCGTGACTCATGGTGACCTCCTGTGGAAAGATGACAAATGTCACGCCAGTGTGTTCCCTTTTTGCTGCTTGCGCCGTTTCGTCACGCCAGCCGCCACCGCGACCTCCAGTAATGGGCCGTAACTAGTCTCCTGTGGCAGGAAAAATCAGGATGCTGCCTGGCTTAATCACCATGGTGTGGGTAAGTCCTCCGGGGGTTGGCGTATTTTTGGCATCCAGCCTGAAGACCGTTTCCTCAAGAAATTCCACCCGCGTCACAAACTCAAAATCCTTCATGCGCTGGGTCTGCACCTGGATCGTGCCCTTTCCCTGCAACTTCCGGAAAACGCCGCCGTTCACCCGGTTGTACCACTCCCAACTGAATCCTCGATCCGCCCGCGATTTCTCCGCCGCAGGCGCCAGTTGCATCCACAGACCCAGGCCCTCGACATCGCGCTCGCCATCATCGCTGAAGCCCACCGAGAATCCGTTGCCCAAGTCGAGTTCCTTGGTGACCATGACCTTGAAAAACGCGACTTGGCGAGTGATGCGTATGTCGGCCCGGGAATAGTTCTTCTGCCCTTTGGACAACAGCCGCTTGCCGCCCGGTTCCATGGCATAGACCTCATAGGAGAAGGTTTCGCCAAGCGCTGGCATCGCCAGCCAGAACGCCATCACGGCGAACAGGCCTGCACTGAATCGCTGGGCTACTTTCATTTCAATGCCAGTGCGAGTTCGGCCAGCTAGCGCCGCATCGGCATCGGCGGCCGTACAGGCATCGGCGGCATGCCCGGCCTGGCGTAGGGTGAGGCGGCGGGTGGCGCCACCGCAGGCGGGGGCGGTGCCAACACCGCAGGGTTGAAAGGTTTGTCGTTCACCAGCAGTGCGCCGCTTTTGTACGACAGTCGTGTTTTCAACGCGCCACCCTCACTGTCCACGTAACCCTGCTGGCTCATGGCGGCGAGCATCTGCGCGAATTCACTGCCGGCGCCGGCCGCGACTTCGGTCAGCTGCGCGTCGGTCAGGCTGCCCAGTGCCTTGGCGCGCTTCACCTTGGTTTGCGCGAACTGGTTGCGGGCGAAGGCTTCCGGCATGACCACACTAGCGGCGGCTTCCACTTTGCCCAGCAGCATGAAGGGCTGTTCCATGTCCGCCTCGGTGACGCCGGGCAGGCGGATGGTGCCAGCGGCGTTGATCTCACCGTCCTTGAGCGTGGCCTTGATTCTGTCGATGCCGATCACCGGATCGTTTTTCAGCAGCGCGAGGCCGTGCACCTTCATCACTTTTTGCATGGCCGCCATCTGCGCCATCAGCGCGGCGGTGTCGGGCTGGCCGGCGCCGGGCTTGGGTTGGGTGTCGCGCACAGCCTTGGTGAGTGCGGCAAGGCTTGGCACGTGCAGGTGCTTCATCGAGAACGCGTATTCGACATTGCCCGCGTCGAATTCAGTAGTCTGCAGTTTGGCAACGCGGAACGCCGCGCGCATGTCCATGAACTGGTTGTCGGCGCTGGTGGCGTCGGTGTCGATGACCAACTTTTCCATGCGGCTGTCGGAGGTCGCGTCCTTGATCGAGGCGCTCTCCATCGTGAAGGCCATCTTGCCGAGGTACATGTCCTCGAAACCGGCCATGCGGCGCTGGTCCACCTTCATTGCCAGCCCCTTGATCTCCACATTGCCCTGCTTGCCGCTGATACCCAGCATTGGCGCCTGGAACTCGCCGGTGTAGCTGTCCATGTTGCGGGTGAAGCGCAGGATGCCGGTCATGCCCTGCCAGGCCACTTTCTCCTCGCCCGAGGTGTAATTGGCCGGCGCGCCCTTGAACTCAGTGGTGCCGGAGGCATCCAGCGCCACGGTGGACACGGCGGAGATGGGCTGGGCGTTGCCGAATCCCTTCGCCAGTTCCTTTTGCAGTGTTTCGTCGAATTCCCAGGTGTGCTCGATCACCGCCATGCCCAGCCCGGCAAACTTGGGCAGCGGGCCGTGGTGGATGACATTTTTCATCACGATGCCGCTGGCGCCGCCTTTTGCACCGGGAAAGCTCAGTGTGAGGCGCTGCGTGGACGTAAACAGGCCGCGCTTGTAGTCGCTGTCCACTTTCAGGGCCGGGACCAGATCACTGACCTTTTGCGTCCATTCGGCCACGCGCCGTTCGGCCTCACGGGAAAAATGGAACGTGGCGCCCAGGAAAGCGACGATGACGGCCAGAAGGAGGCCGATGAGGCTGAAGGCGACTTTTTTCATGGTGACGAGGTTTGGGTTTGAGGGAGAGACGCGCCGACGGGACGGGCGCAATTACCCGGCCATTAACGGTGTAAAGTGGATGTTATACCCGATGCAGCGGTACACCAATGTGACACGGCACCTCCACGCCATCGAGTGCAGAGACAGAAAGGTCTACTGAACTTTGGTGCCACCCGGTTCCGTGTTCACAAACCGCGGCAGTGCAATGCCGATCACGGTGTGGATCAGCATTGATGGATCTTTCTCCACGTGACGCTCCGCACTGCCTTCCGGATAGATCACACGATAGCGGCGGATGGCATCGCTCTGCACGACCACCGGCTTGCCGGCATCGACAGGCTCTTTCGGCTTGTCGGGACGTGGATCGCGTGGCGGACGACCGCCGCCACCGCCGGTGTTGTCGGTGGGGCCCTGGGGGTTGCCGGTACCTGGTCCAACACCGCCCGGCGGATTGTTGGGGCCACCTCCACCGCCGGGTGGTGTGTTGGGACCGCCGCCGGCGGTGTTGGTAACGACCGTCGTCGGAGGCTGCAGACCCGGGCCGGTCACGACAATGGTCTGCGGCGGCACTTGGATCGGCAGCGGCGGCGCGGTGATCGCAGGATTGGGCGCGACTACCTGCGGCCCGGGCACGCCCATCACCACCGGATTCGGCGGTGTGTTAACTGGAAGTGGCGGCGGCTTGAGTTCCGGCCCCGGCACTTTCACTTCCGCGTTCGGCACGGCAACGACGACCGGATTCGGTGGTGCCTGCAGTGGAAGCGGCGGTACGGCAACCTGGGGATTCGGTGTCGCAACGGCCGGATTTGGAACGGAAATTACCGTCGGCCTTGGCGGCGTTTGCGTAGGCAACGGTGGCACAGCAACTTGCGGATTGGGCGCGATCGATGGTGGCACAGGGATCGCCACAACCGCCGGCTTCGCGGGTGTAGGCAGCGGCGGATCAGCCAGCTGCGGATTGGGTGTGGCGATCGCCGGACCGGGAACCGCAACGGTTGCCGGCAATGGCGGTGTTTGGGTCGGCAACGGGGGTGTAGCCACCTGAGGATTCGGTATGGCGACCGCTGGGTTTGGAATGGCAACCACCGTTGGTTGCGGTGGTGTTTGCGTTGGCATCGGTGGCACAGCAACTTGCGGATTGGGCGCGATCGATGGTGGCACCGGGATCGTCACAACCGTTGGTTTCGCGGGCGTGGGAAGCGGCGGCACAGCCAGCTGCGGATTTGGTGTGGCGAATGCCGGGCCAGGAACCGCAACCGCCACGGGCAATGGCGGTGTTTGGTTGGGCAGAGGTGGCGTAGCGACTTGGTGATTCGGCGCCGCGACAGGCGCATTTGGAACGGCAACCACCGTCGGCTTTGGTGGCGTTTGCGTCGGCAACGGTGGCACGGCGACTTGCGGCCTGGGCGCGATCGATGGTGGCACAGGAACTGTAGCGACGGTTGGCTTCGCCGGCATGGGAAGCGGCGGCACAGCCAGCTGCGGATTTGGTGTGGCGAATGCCGGGCCAGGAACCGCAACCGCCACGGGCAATGGCGGTGTTTGGTTGGGCAGAGGTGGCGTAGCGACTTGGTGATTCGGCGCCGCGACAGGCGCATTTGGAACGGCAACCACCGTCGGCTTTGGTGGCGTTTGCGTCGGCAACGGTGGCACGGCGACTTGCGGCCTGGGCGCGATCGATGGTGGCACAGGGATCGTCACAACCGTTGGTTTCGCGGGCGTGGGCAGCGGGGGCATAGCGAGTTGCGGATTGGGTATGGCGACAGTAGGGCCGGGAACCGCAACAGTTGCCGGCAATGGCGGTGTTTGGGTCGGCAAAGGGGGCGTAGCCAACTGGGGATTCGGTGTTCCAACGGCCGGGTTTGGAGTAGCAACAATCGTCGGTTTCGGTGGCACCTGCGTCGGCAGTGGCGGCACGGCAATTTGTGGGTTGGGCGTGCTGACCGACGGGTTGGGTACGGCAACTGCGATTGGCCTTAATGGCGTTGGCAACGGGGGAACCGCGACCTGCCCGTTCGGTATAGCAACCGCGAGATTCGGAACAGCCACCAAGCCTGGCTGCGGCGGCATTTGCACCGGCAGTGGTGGCACAGCCATCTGCGGATTGGGCTTGGCGACTGACGGATTCGGCACGGCAACCACGGTGGGCCGCGCCGGCGATGGCAGCGGAGGAACTCCAACTTGCCCGCTTGGCGTTGCGATCGCCGGATTTGGAACAGCGACTACGGTCGGCTGGGGTGGCGCCTGCACCGGCAATGGCGGCACGGCCACCTGAGGATTGGGCGTGGCAACCGCGGGGCTGGGAACCGGGACAGTCGTCGGGCGCGGGGGCGCTTGCAACGGTACCTGCGGCACCGCGACCGGCACGCCCGCCGTCGCTACCACCGGGTTCGGTACTGCGACAGGCACCGGCGGTTGCAATGGCGCCGGCGTGGCCCCGGCGGAGGTGTCAGTGGTGGCGACTGGGCGCGCTGGCGGCTGCGGTGCCAGCGATGCCACCACCGGCACCGACGGCACCTGAATGGGCTGTGGTATGGCAGTGGATGGCTTGGCAGCTGTGGGTACGGGTACGTTAACCGGCGGCGGCACGGGGATGGTGAGGTGCGGACCGGGAACGGTTTGCGGTGTCGTGGTCGGCGTGGGTCCGAAGGACACGGTGGGTGCCGCCACGCCCTGGACGACGACGGGCTGCTGGTTGGGGTTGCCGGTATTGCCGGTGTTGCCGGTGTTGCCGGTGTTGCCAC
>CAYSKY010000012.1:20231-20527 GCA_964431425.1 uncultured Burkholderiales bacterium | reverse complement strand
GCCTTGCTGTGGGGACTCATGGGTTCAGTGCTGTTGCCCAAGGCGGGGCCCACCCAGCTACCGGTCATGATGCTGGTGGCGCTGTTGACACTCGGCTCGGTCGCTTACTATGCGCCGCATCGCTCGCTTTTCTTCTACACCGGCATGTCATCACTGCTGCCGATGGGTATTGCCACGTTTGGCTTCGGTGACCGTGCGGGTTCCGTGCTGGGCGCCTCCATCATCATTCTGGTGGGTATCCTGGTGGCCGTGCACAGCAAGGTTCACAAGGCACTGGTTGACTCGCTGTCCGCGCG